>NZ_HG779717.1:0-745 GCF_000582705.2 Microbacterium sp. C448 | reverse complement strand
CAGACCCTCCACGACACCCGGGGCGATTCACTCCGAGAATAGCGTCCTGCTGTCGTAGAACTGTCCAGGCGTTCAGTGTTCCTTGACGCACCGAACGCCTTCTGCGAGGCTGGACGGGCTACTGGGCGCGTTGCGTGGCCCGGAGGAATCTCATCGAAGGAGAGACTAATGACTGACGATGTTCGCATTGCGACCGTGGAAATCGCGGGCCCCGGGCGGAATCTTCTCAATCCCGAGGTGCTCCAGAGCATCGAGGACCAACTAATCGCTGCGGCAAATGACGCGGCGGTGGCCGGCATCATACTGACCGGAGCCGGCGACGATGCGTTCTGCGGCGGCCTTGATGTGCCGGCGATCAAGGCCGGCGCTGATCCCGTTCCCTTTTACCAGGGCTTGATCCGCGTGCTCAAGCTGCTGCCGACCTTGCCGAAGCCCGTTGCCGCAGCCGTGAACGGAGACGCTCTGGCGGGCGGCGCAGGATTCGTTGCTGCCGTTGACTATGTCGTCTCCGTCCCGGACGCGAAGATCGGCTCTTACGAAGTCAGCGTCGGAGTATGGCCGATCGTCGCTCAAGTCGCCCTCATCAAGAGGCTTGGGGCCCGTGCTGCGATCGAGAACATCGCCAGCGGCGAGCCGTTCACGGCGGAACGCGCGCGGGAGGTCGGGTTGGTCAATGCGCTCGCACCTGCTGACAGGGTCATCCAGGCAACCGAGGACTGGCTTCGATTGGTCGCCCGCGGCGGTG
>NZ_HG779716.1:0-24350 GCF_000582705.2 Microbacterium sp. C448 | reverse complement strand
CGCCAACCGTCGTCCGCCGCCGAGCGTCGTCGCGCGGGGGTCGCGGCGGCGTTTCCGGGCAGCCACCGCGCGGATCCCCAGCCGACGATGCTCGACCACACGGGGAACAGGAGCGCGCCGAGCACCGTCATGCCCGTACCCAGCCCGAACGACCGGTTGATGCGCTGCAGGGCGATCACCGCCACGACGAAGAACGCACACGTCCCCAGCACGGGCACCACGAGGAGCAGTACGAGCCAGCCGGAAAGGCCGCCGAGGCGCAGGAGGACGACGGTATTGAGAATCGGTACCCACGCCTGCCAGGGCGCCTGCCCCGCCTTGCGGAAGACGGCGGAGAGGCTCAGAGCCACCCAGATGTAAACGACAAGCGTGACGACCAGCGAGGTCGTGATGAGTTCAGTGGTGTTCATGATGGGCGCGAGTCGCCGTCGCGGCGTCGCGTTCTCCTCTCCTGACGACGTGGAGCGCCCGAGGGGGCACTCTTCGGCGAGATCTCCCGGGTGAACGATCTCAACGATACGGCTGCGATGACGGAACGCCATACGCTCTCTCGTGCCGAGAAGAGACGGCGCTCTTCTTCGACGATGCGCCAGAACTCATCCGACTCCGCCGGGGTGACGGCATCCACCGCGAAAACGGCACGATCCGCCCGATCCGCGAGCAGAAGGGCGCGGGGTGTGGCGTACTCCGCCGCCGTCTCCTCCCGCGTCTGCGTGGAGGGCGCGGGACGCCCGTGGTCCACGGCCGCATCGACGTATTCCTCCCAGCCCGCGACCACGCGGGCCGTCGGGTCGTCGCGGTGCCGACGGCTTCGGCGGCGGAGGGCCTTCGCCGCCAGGACGACGGCGAGCGGACCGAGAAGAAGTGTCGCGAGCACGATGACGATGCCGGAGACCCGCAGCGCCGCCCACAGTCCGGTGAGATCCGCGGGGGTCTGATCGTCGCGGACATCGCTCGCGGGTGCGTCCTGCTGCACGGGATCCGGAGGGACGACCTCCTCGGCGTTCTCGGGACGCACCTCGGTCTCGTTCTGGGGGTCTCGCTGGAGCGTCAGATCGGTCTGGGGTGCGATCGTGCTCTGCGGCGTGACGTCGATCGCGACCCAGTCGCCCGCAGCCGATTGCACCTCGGTCCAGGCGACGATGTCTCCCCCGCGACACGCACCGGCGTCGCAGGTGCGGAGCCCCTCGCCCGACGCCAACCGCGCCCCGACCACGACGCGCGCGGGGAATCCGAGTTCTCGCGCGATCAGCGCAACCGCCACCGAGAACTGCTCGTCGTCGCCCACGGCCGCGACGAGTGGCAGGTCGGAGTCGCCCACCTCCGCCTCGCGGTCCAGCAGGGCGCGGAACAGGGCGTCGATCCGAGCGAGCGAATGCCCCGAGGCGCTCGACTCGAACGCGTACCCGGGGATCTCGGTCAACCACGTCGGTGGCGACTCGGGATCGACGGATACGGCGTGCGACAGGTAACCCCGCTCGCGGAGCAGCTCGACGAGACCCGCGAGGGCGGCGCCGCCGCTTCCCTCGACGTGCTCGGCTACCCAGCGCTGCAGGGACTCGGGTGATTCGACAGCGCCCGCCGGTGCCCCGGGAGCGTCGATCAGACTCAGGTCGACGGCCGGCGGTGCGACGGCGCTGACCGCGTAGACGTCACCCGCTCGCACGCCGCCCTCGGAGACCTGAACCCCTCCCCACGCTTCGCTGCTGTAGTAGAACGAATCGGCGAGCGCAGTCGAGCGCGTGCCCCCGAAGTCGATCGATTGCACCCGTCCGAGCGTCGGCAACCAGATACCCGTGAGCTGTCCAATGCGGATGTCCGCGGTCAGCGGTGTGCCCTCACCGGCGTCCAGCCGGGCCGGCACCCGCACATAGCGGTCGGCGTCGACTTCGCCGCGGGGGTCGACCGCGCGATACGTTTCGCCGTCGTAGTACGACAGCGTCGCCAGTCGCACCCTCGTCGCGCCGCTTCCGCCATCGCCCGGGGACACACCCACGCCGGTGTCCACCCGGAACAGGACCGCGTCGGAGCGGGGCTCGGTGAAGTTCGTGCGGTACTCGGTGAGTGGGCTGATGGCGCTCGAGAGGGCGGTCTCGGGACCGACGCCCGAACGCAGGACCGTGCGCTCGGCGCCCTGAGCGACGGCCGGCACGATGGCGGCCGCGGCGGCAACGGATACCGCGATCATTCCGGCGCCGAGAGCCATCCGGCGAGCGTCGGATGCTCCGCGCGAGCGCGACAGACGCACCCCGCTCGCGGAGGCGGCGCGGCGAAGCGCACGCGAGCGCTCCGCGTACGTCTGCCAGGAAAGCCAGACGAGGCTCGCGACCAGACTGAGCGCGCCGATCATGGTTTCGACGGGGGCTGCCAGTGTCAGGGGCCCGATCTCGAGCGGCGCGCTCACGCTCGTCCGGCCGAAGAGAAGTCCGAAGGCCACCATCCCCAAGCCCACGAGCACGGCGAGCGCCGAGGTCGGTGGACGCCGCCATGCCAGGAGCAGGGCCGCAGTGATTCCGAAGAGGAAGACGATCAGGGCGGGAACGAGCAGGTTCCGGTACGCGCCGGCGGGAAGTTCGACCGTGAGGAGGTCTTTCCACGCCGTGATGCTCCCGAACAGCACCTCGCCGAGCCCGGTAACGGCCTCGGGCAGGGAGGTCATCCGCGACGGCACGGCAACCGGCACGCCGAGCACCATCAGACTGCCGAAAGCCACGAGCCCGGTGAACCACCCGGGCCACCGGAGCGCGCGCGCCGTGGTCGCGATCGCCGTGCCGACCACGGCGGCGGCGAGCACGAGGATGAGGAACGCGAGCGAGCGGTAGATCGGCCACGCGGCGACGGCGGCCAGCACCGTGATAGTGGCGACGTAGAGGCTGCCCGCAACGATCCGAGCACCGGATCGCGTTCCGCTCCGCTCCCGCAGCGGGCTGCCCACGCGCGCCGTCACGCGCCCGCTCCGCGCAGCATGAGGCTCGCGAGATCGTCGAGCACACCGATGGTGAGGACGGTGAAGCCGCCGATGCCCTGCATCCTCGGGTGCGCGCGTTCGTCACACACCACGGCGATCACGGCGGTGTCGGCGGGGAAGGCCAGGGCCGCGCGACGCAGGGTCGGCGTCGTGACGCGTGACCCGCAGACGATGAGGGCTATCGACAGGTCGTTCTTGGTCTCTGCCGTCAACCGGCAGATACCCTCGAGCGGCATCGTGTTCTCGAGGGCTTCGACGGTGCAGAATCCGTCGAGCAGGGCGCGCGGCGATGCCGCCGAGATGTCACGGATGGCCCGCAACCGTCCCCGCACGACGCGCGGAATCTCCGCCCCTGTCACGACGTCGAGGTCGCGTCCGTCGCGCACCGCCTGCACGCCGAGCGACGCGGCGGCGCTGACAGCCAGCTCGAACTCGTCGGCGTCGGCGAACTCCTTCTCGGAAAGGCCGAGCATGACCGCCATCCGGGAGCGACGCGACTCTTCGAACTGCCGCACCATGAGTTGCCCGGTCTTGGCCGTGGACTTCCAGTGGATCTGCCGGCGCGCATCCCCGGGCGCGTACTCGCGGATGGCGTGGAACGACATGTCCGCGTCCACGAGGCGGCGCGTCGGCTGGCCCTCGAGATCGCGCACGAGACCCGCGCTCGTGGACGGCACCGCGACGGTTCGGGGGTGCACGTACACGTGACGGACGTCGTCCCAGGCGCGCTCGCGGCGGAGGAGCCCCACGGGATCCGTACGGACGGCGGTGGGCGGACCGACCGTGATGATCCCCCGACGCAGGGCCGGAATCGTCAACGGCTGCGCGACGAAGTGCCCGGCGCGCATGAGGGGCACTCCCAGTTCGACCAGCCCGTCCCCGACGGGCAGGTCGAGACGACCCGGCAGCGCCGTCGAGCGACCGCGATTTCGGATGACGATCTCGCCCGTCAGCTCACCGCCCACGACAACCCGCTCGTGGGCGAGGCGCACCACGACGTCGTAGGCGCGCGCGCCGAACAGGAAGGGCACGCAGAGTGCAAGCATGACGAGGGAAGCGAAGCCGGCGACCAGCCACTCGACCCATCCGAAGGCGGCACCGAGACCGAGGCCGAGGGTCGCCGCCGCCAGCACGAGCCAGCCCGCGGGCATGACCGCGCCGCCCGCGCGGTCCGCGACAGCACGGACACCGGCGGCTACCGCGCGGGCCGCCGTCACGACCCACACGCCGGCTCGGGCGCCGCGCTCACCCCGCGCGGTCGTCGTGACGCGCGTGCGCGCCGATGGCCCGGACGACGCCGACGTCCGGGTTGCAGGTGCCTCGTTGCTTACGGTCATCCGGGCTCACGCTGGGTCGGTGGGGCGACGTCGAGCAGGACCTGCCCGATCACGGACTCGGGGCTGACCCCGTCGAACTCGGCCTCGGGGTGCAGGATCAGGCGGTGCGAGAGCACCGCGACCGCGAGCGACTTGACGTCGTCGGGCGTGACGTAGGTGCGTCCGCGAGACGCCGCCCGTGTTTTGCTGACATGCGTCAGCCCGAGTGCGCCGCGGATGCTGACGCCCAGGCGGACCTGGTCGGCCGAGCGGGTCGCATCGACGAGGCGCGCGATGTAGTCGAGCACCAGCGCGTCGATGTACACCTCTTTCGCGATGTCGGCCATCCCGATGAGTGCCTGCGGCGCGACGATCGCCGTCAGCTCGGAGGTCGGGACGGCGGCGCCGCTCAGGATGCGGACGGTCGAGGCGTGGTCGGGGTATCCGAGCGACGTCTTCAGCAGGAACCGGTCGAGCTGCGCCTCGGGGAGGCGGTACGTGCCGGCCTGCTCGACCGGGTTCTGCGTCGCGATCACGAGGAAGGGATCGCCGACCGGACGGCTGATGCCATCGATCGTGACGCTGCCCTCTTCCATCACCTCGAGCAGGGCGGACTGGGTCTTGGGGCTCGCGCGGTTGATCTCGTCCGCCAGCACGATGTTGGCGAACACGGGACCGGCGTGGAACTCGAAGGCGCCCGTCTTCTGGTCGTAGACCGTGATGCCCGTGATATCGCCCGGGAGAAGATCCGGGGTGAACTGGATGCGGGTGTTGGTGCCCTGCACCGATTGCCCGAGGGCCCGCGCGAGCGACGTCTTGCCCGTGCCCGGGACGTCCTCCAGCAGAACGTGTCCGTCGCTGATCATGGCGGTGAGCACGAGCTCGATGACGTGGCGCTTGCCGAGCACCGCGCGCTCGACGTTGTCGGCGAGCTGCGAGAAGGTCTGCGCGAACCATGTCGCCTGGTCCTGGGTCACGCTCATGAGAACGACTCTTTCTTCGGGGTTCGGATGTCGAGGATCATGGCGCGGGCTCCACGGGAGGCTGCTCAACCGGCGGCTCGGGCACGGGGACAGGGTTGCCCGGATTGCAGGCGCCGCCGAAGGCCGCGGAAGCGGCAGCGAGACCCCAACCCTGCGAATCCCACGACGCCGTGACCCCGATGTCGCGGACGGACACCGCACCGAAAGGAACGATCCCGACAGCAGGATCGAACACCAGGGCGTTGCCGGCCGCGTCCTCGAAGACGGCCGAGCTGCTATCGAATTCGATATCAGCGCGCCCCTCGGTCGACGAGCCGGCAAGCTGCAACGGCTCGCCCCCGGCGCACGATGCGACCTGCCACGAAGCCTGCACCTGGAACGGCGCGCTGCCCGAGGCGGGCGTGACGGGGGCCCACTCGCTCGATGTACCCCACTGCGTATGCGTGTACCGCACGCGGATCCCGGGGTCGACATCGAAGACCGGGTTCGGCGGGGCGCCCTCGAACTGCGGCACGTTGAGGGTCGGCGCGTCCTCGCTCGACGTCGGCAGATCCCGGATGACCCACCGGGCGGCGTTCGTCTCGACATCCGGTGTCGGCGAGACTTCGAATGTGTAGCCCTGCGGCGGCGCGGTGCTCTGCACGGCGCGCACCGACTGTTGCACGGACGCCGATCCGAAGGTTTCGCCAGCGAAGCGCGATACGGCGCAGGCGGTGAAGGCGTACTCGAGCCCGTCCGGCACGGTGAAGACGGCCGAACCGTCGGCGCTGGCCGGCGAGCACGTCTCGTCGGCGCGCGAAACGCCCAGCCGCAGGGTGGACCCGTCGCCACCGGATGCCGCAGTGGCCTGTGCGTTGATCGTCGAGGTTCCATTGCCGTTGGCTGTCGACGACAGCGACAGCGAGATGCCGGTCGGCGCCCCGATGCCGTTCGCTTGGATCGCGACGGACGCTCCCGACGCGGTGCCGGTGAGGCCGGGCGGTAGCGGGAAGCGGGACTGCGGGGTGACGACGACGGTCGTGGAGGTGTTCGCGCCCACGCGGAAGGACGGAACCGTGAGCGTGTCACGACCGCTCGGCAGATCGACCACCACCGTCTCGCCGGCCGCGCTGGTGATCTGGACGGAACCGGTCTTGGCCTGGTCGATCCCCTCGATCGCGAGGCTGATCAGACCGCCCTCTCCCCCGGTGACGACGGGGGCCCACGTGACCGAACGCGGGGCGGCGGGGGTGTCATACGCCCACGCCACAGTGCTGACACTCGTTCGCGACTCGCCGATCGCGTTGACGGAGACGACCTCGTACGTTCGTTCAGCGCCGTTCGGCGCGGGGATGCTCGGGCAGATCCCCTCGACCGAGCAAGTCGCGACGACCGTTCCAGACGCCGAGCCGGTTCCCGCGCCGGATGCCGAAGACCGGACGACGAACTCGCTCAACGCGGGATACGCCTGGTTCGCCGCGCCCGGGTCGATCCGCAGCGTCACCGCACCGTCGGCGTAGGCGACCTGGCGAACGCTCGTCGGGGCCTGCGGATACCCCTGCAGATCGAGCAACAGAGCTCCGTCGCGCCCACCGCCGGTAGTGCGTCCCTGCGCATCGCGCAGAGTGAAAGACGCCGTGCACGTGGCACCCGGGGCATCCTCGGTCCACTCGGCGAGGACGCTTCCGGCCGACGCGACCGAGAACGTTACGCCGACACAGGCACCCGTCGCCGCGACGCCGATGACCTCGAGAGGCGTACCCGGCAGCGGGTTGACCTCGCCGGACGCGCCGACGACGGGAATCACACATGACGATCCGCCCGCTTGGGAGCACTGCTGGGCGAGCGTTCCTCCGACGGGCAGCGACGATGGCACCGCGCCGACCCGCAGCAGCAAGCGCACGGGTTCGACTCCCGTGTGGCTCGTGATCGAGACAGTGATGGCCTCTTGCGTGCCGGGCACGGCACGGTCGGTGCCCGTTATCGTCAGCCGTCCGTCTTCCGCGTCGATCACGAACGACGACCCGATGTACTCGATCGCGTAGGCGATCCGATCCCATTCGTCACGGCCCTGCCAGCTCGTGAGCGTCCGCAGATCGAAGTCGGCGCTGGCTCCGGGCGCAATCGTCAATGCCCCGCTGCGGAGCTGCGGCTGGGGAGCGACCGCGAGCACGCGGATCGGGACGGCGACAACGCTCCACTCCTGCGTACCCGCCAGACGCACCGGCACATAACACGCATCCGCCCACGGCGCAGCCAACCCCGCCTCATAGCGGACGGTCGTACCCGAGACGAGTTCGCACGATCCCTGCGGACGCGCACCCGAGACCGAAACGTCGGGCGAAACCTGCAGCCTCGTGCCGTCCGGAACGGGAACGAGCCCGGCCATATCGATGTTCTTCGAGCGACCCTCGGTCACTTCCTGCGCGCTCGCTCCGCCGCGCAGGGCGAGCTTGACGTCGCGCTCGCCGGGAATACGGAGGAAGCCGTACGTGGTGACGGGGCCGGATTCACCCTCACCGGTGAGTTCGAACGCGATGATCCGACCCGTCAGCGGAAGGGGCCCCGAGATCGTCGTGCCGTCGACCTCAAGGTCGGCGGGCGCCCCCCACAGCGACAGCGTGAGCCCCGAGATCTCGCCACCCGTCCAGCGCACTTTGCCCGAGACCACGTCGACGCCCTGCACGAAACCGTCCCGGGTCTCGGCGGTCAGCACGGTATCGGCGACGACGGGGTAGTCGGGCACCGCCTCACGCACGACCCGGACCACCACCAGTCCGCGCGCGGTGTTCCCCGAGTCGCTCTCGACGTCGTACAGGAACGACATCGTGCCCGGCTCCGAGCTCGCCGTCACGGCGATCGTGGCTTCATCGACGGTCCGGACGAGACTTTCGAGCCGCTCGTACTCGTCGCTCGCCGACCCATCCTCGAGCGTCGGGGGCAGATCGGGCTGGACGCCCGTCAAGCGCAGCGTGCCGCCGGTCGGGTCGATGTCGTTCGCGAGGGGACTGACATCGATGACGTTCTCTGTGCCCACCTGCACCTGGACGTAGTCGGTGAAGGTCACGGGACCGGGATTGGACTGGCCATCGAGGACGCCGACCCGGACCGTGCCGATGCCCGTCGCGCCCGAGGCATCCACCACCCGGTAGCGGAACGAGACCTGCCCCCGGAAGCCGGCGACGCTGGAGTAGACGATGGACGCGCCATCCGCCGAGATGGATGCGGCCCCGGAATCCGGCTGGCTGAGCACCGCGTCCAGGGCGACCGCGTCGCCGTCGGGGTCGACGCCGAACGAGTCGAACGGAATGGTGGTCGTCTGCCCGCTCAGCACACGCCCCTCGAGGGTCTCGGGGAGCGGATCGCGGTTGGCGTCGTCGGATTGGACGGTTATGCGCACCTCGGCCGTGTCTGTCAGGGCCGGCGCGCCCGTCGCGTATACGCCGTACTGCACGACGTACTCGCCCGGGGTCTCGGGGGCGAGATAGCGCAGCACTCCCCCCGAGGCGAAAGCGAGACCCTCGGAGGTCGACGACACGACCGCGGCCGGGTTCAGCGTCAGACCCGACCCCGACGGGGCGACATCGTTCGTGAGCACCGGGATGTCGACCTGCGCGCCCTGTCGGACGACGACCGAGTCGCCGACGGCGATGGGGGCGAGCTCGGGCGCGGGGGGCAACAGATAGACGGTCGCCTCGCCGACGACGCGCGCCCCGGCATCCGACGTTCCATCACTCACGACGTACGAGACGGTGCCGAGCCGGCCGGGATCGCCTGTTGCCGTCGTTCCCGAGACGCGCATCGAGTTCTGTCCGACCACGTCGACGCTGAGCGATGCCCCCGCGTCGATGCGGGGAACCGCATCGCTCAGCAACAGCACCCGCCGCGTGGGGTTCGAGACCGCCGCGAAGACATCGACGGTCGCGTCTTCGCGCGGGTGCACAAACGCGACGACGGGGGCCGTCGCCAGCTGCGCGGCCGCGTCGTCGGCGAGCAGAGTGATGCGCGCCGTGCCCGTGACCTCGCTCGTTCCGTCGCCGACCGAGAAGCTCACCCGGTACGTGCCGGGCTGCTCTGCCGTGATGTCGAATGCGGTGCCGCCGGGGGTCGCGACGACGCTGGCGGGGGCATCGTCGAGGACGCGCACAGCAGTGAGTGTCAGCTCACCCGCCGTTCCGGTGACGTGCGGAGAGACATCGACCGTGAGTCCCGCGCCGACCGTGTCGACGACGGCGAAGGATTGGACCTGCAGCCGCGGCCCAGTCGAGACGCGGACCGTCAGCGGCTTGGTCGCGACCGCCCCGCGCGTATCCGCGACGGTGACCTGGAGCTCGATGAGCTGCGCGGCACCCGAGCCGTCGTCCGCGTGCTGGTAGACGACCTCGCCGGAGGGGGAAGCCGTCACCACGCCCACTCCGGAGGGATTCTCAACGGAAAGCAAGAGCAGCGGGTCCCCGTCGGGATCGACCCAACCGGTCAGCACGGGCACCGAGACCGTGCCGCCCGTCGCAACCTCGGGCGTCGGCCATTCGGCCAGGCATCCGACACTCCCGCACCACTCCGGCGCGGCGTTCGCCGCCTCGGGTTCGACGGTGAGCGCGACGGTCGTCGGCTCGGAATAGAGGCCGTCGACGGCCGTGCCGTCGCTGACGCGGTACGTGAACGAGCCCGAGCCGCGCGCGCCGTCGGCGACCCGGACGGCGAGCCGCTGCCCGCTGTCGATGATCGTGATCTCGCCGAACCCGGGGTCGAGCCCGCTGACCGATGCGGGATCGATGCTCAGCACGTCTTCGTTGGGATCGTGATCGTTCAACAGCACGGGCAGCACGACGAGCGCTCCCGAACGCACGCCGAAGGCGTCCGGCTCGGCAACCGGGGGCTTCGGATCGAGAACGACCGGGGCCTCTTCCTGCGCGTCTTCTATCGTCGGATCGACGCGATCATCGAGCGACCAGTCCTGGCTCGTCGCCACCAGCTGTCCGTCGGGGAGGGTCCACACCCATCCGGAACGTGTCTCGTTCAACGCCACGACGCCCTCGCCGAGGAGGAAGGACGGGCGGCGCTGGTCATCCAGTTCGAGGCCGGCGTAGTCGAGCACGGACTCCCCCGCGCTCGAGTTCCACAAGACGCCCCCGCCCGAGGGCGCCAGCCAGGCGGCGTAGGTCGTGCCGTCGACCGTCACGGGACGCGCGGGGGTACCGAGCACCTCCTGTCCGGTGCCGAGCTCGCGGATCGCCGGCGCTCCGCTCACGTCCAACCGCACCAGACGTGTCTCGTCCGCGAGGTACACGGCGTCCGCTGAGGTGGACGGCCGGCTGATCACGCGACCGCTGAGGGTATCGGTCTCGATCGGCTCGGCCGCATCTTTCCGCCAGGCCAGGCCCGTGTCGAGGTCGACGACGAACCACACCCCCGAAGCCGCCGAGATCGCCGGGTCGGTCGCATCGATCACGGCATCATCGACCCCGCGGATGGTGCGGGTGCCGATGTCGTACCGCAGGACGGCGCCGCCCTGCTCCGAATAGCTGTACAGGATGCCGGCATCATCGACCGCGATCGCATCGGCCGCGTATTGCGGCCCCTCTTCGGAGTCATCACCCGAGCCGTCGTCCGGATCCACCTGAGTGGGCGCGCTGTCGCTCAGCCGGCCGACCCACACAGCGCCCGTGTCGGTGAGGTACGCCACGAAGTCGCCCGCGACCGAGACATCCGTCGTCCCCTCGGGAGTTGACGGCGAGTCACGCAGAGCCTCGTCGTCGAGGTCGACGGGAAGCGCTTCATCGACCCGGGTCACCTTGCCGAAGCTCTCGGAGAAGAGGTACGGCCCCGAGCTGCCGCCCTGCGCAACGAGCGTCGGATCCGTGACGGTCCGCACCGTGTCGAGCTCGCCGATCGCCGTGTTCACGCGCGCATACCGACGACCATCGCCCGTCTGCAGCGCCCAGACGGACGTGTCGACCGACGGAGTCTCGCGCGCGTCGAGTCCGGGCCAGACGATGCCGATCCCGATGACGGTCGCGAGGGCGGCGACCGTGGCAAGGCCCGAGATCAGCCGACGCCGGCGCGGCATCAGAAGCCTCCCGCCCCGAACAGCGCGCCGAGCGCACCCGCGATGACCGCGACCGCCACGACGACCGCCGCACCCACGACCCAGGGCCACTTGCGTGCGGGCGCCGCGGCGCTCGAGATATCCGTGTCCTCGTCGCGCGCGAGCGCCGCCACACCGCGGCGGGAGGGTGCCTTGCGCGTCGTGTCCTGGGGCACCCAGGGCCGCGCAGGGCCGCGCAATCCGGCATCCGCGAAGTCGACGGATGTCGTGGGCGCCGCCCACTCGTCCACGGCGACTTCCAGCGGGGTCTGGTCAAGACCCAGCTCGGCCTGGACACCGCGCAGCGCCTCACCGAAGGGAAGCGCGCCCGCGTATCGCCGGTCGGGATCGCGGTTCATCGCGGTGGCGAGCACCTCTTGCAAGGACCCGGGGACGTCGGCGCGGGTGAGCGGCGTGTAGTTCGCGTGCGCGATGCGGCGTCGCAGGTGCTCACGCGTGTTCTGGCCCTTCTCCCGCCGCTCGAACGGGCTGTGCCCGGCGAGCAGCGAATAGACCGTCGCACCCAGTCCCCAGACCTCGCTCGCGATCGTGCCCGAGGTCTTCTCGGTGATCACCTCGGGCGCGCTCCAGGGCACACTCATCGCCAGCATCTCGTCGGCCTGGCTGCGGGCGAGTGACGACGAGATCCCGAAGTCGGCCAGCACGGGTGCCCCGAAGCTCGTGACGAGGATATTGCTCGGCTTGATGTCGCGGTGCACGAGCCCGGCGCGGTGCGCGGACTCGAGCGCGCTGGCCATCTTCACCCCGATCGACAGCGCCTCCGCCACCGGGATCCGCTCGACACGGTAGCGCTGCGAGAGCGAACCCGGGCAGTACTCCATGACGATGTACGGACGACCCTCGGCCGAGACGCCCGCCTGGTACACCGTCACGATCGACGGATGCGCGGACAGGTGCGCCAAGACATCCGCTTCCGAATTGAACATGCGCAGCAGATCGGCGTCGCGCACGTCGCTCGGCAGGACCTTGACAGCGACGTTGCGACGCGGCATGTCCTGTTCGTACAGGAAGACGTCGGCGAAACCGCCCGAACCGAGCGGCCGCACGTAGGTCAGACCGGGCAGGATGGGGGGCGCGGACGGCAGCCTTTTGGCCACGAGCTGTCCCCCAGACTGCATTCCCCGGCGGCACTCCTGAAAGGATGCGCGCGCCGATGCCCTCAACCACCCGAGACGCTCACTGCCCCCGCACTGATGAACGCCGCCCTTGCGACCGCGAGGGTTCCACACATGCTAACAAAGTGCAACCCTCAGACGGCCCGCCGATCCACAGCCTTTGACCGCTGCGGGCAACGGGTCTAGGCGTCCGGGCCCGGGGCCGGAAACGGGGGCATACCGGGATCGAAAGGCGCATCCAGCGACTGCGACAGCTCGGCGAGCAGGGCATCGACCTGCGGTTCGACGTAGCGCGTGACGGCCGCCTGGATCCGCAGTCGATGATGGAGCAGGATGGCGCAGACCTCGCGGCCGATCAGGTTGGCGTAATCGTCGGCCAGCCCGACCTCTTGGCGCAGGGCGGCTTTCGCCGCGTCGGTCAGAGCGGGTAGTGCCGGGACCTCGGCGTCGACCTCTTGTGCCAGTCCCGAGATCGTGAAGAGGAAGGGCGCTCCCGCGACGGGATCCGGATCCATCGGAAGACCCTCGTACTCGGGTTCGAGACCCTCGGCCGGGCGATAGCTGCGCGCCCGGTTACGGGCGGCCTGCTGATCGAGTTCGGCCTGCAGCATCGGCAGGTTGAGCGACGTGTACACGGCCACAGCTTGGTCGACGATCGCCTTGATGCGGGTCGACAGTCCGTGCTGAACGGCATGCGGAACGTCGGAGCCGAGGCCCGCCGCCGACAGCACCGGCGACCCGAAACACCGGCGACAGGGAGCGACCCTGCCGCGGTGCGTGGAGGGTTCCCAGCGCGGCAGCCAGCGCAGCCAGGCGTCGACCGCCCCGCTGACCTGCGTCTCCAAAGACCGCTCCACGGGACCAACGGTAGTACCGGGATGCCGCGACATGACAGACATCCGCGTATCGGCGCGCTCGTGGCGCCCTTCTCAGTCGTCGTTGCGCTCCCACGGCCACCGCGCGCCACCGGGTCCGGCGCGAACGACCGCGAGCGCGGCCGCGGCCGACACGATGCCCGCGACGGCGATCACGGGCATCGGCCACGAGACCGCAAGCCCGGCCGCGACCCCGAAGGCCCGCAGAGGGTCGATGCCCGAGACGAGCGCGCCGACGGCGACACCGACCACGTAGCCGAGTGCCGCGGTCAAGCCCGCGAGCACCGCCATACCGATGCTCGCGCGCCGCACCAGGGCGGTGTACGTGACAGCCGCGAAGCCGATCATCGCGAACACCGTGCCGAGGATGCCGGGCAGTTGCGTCATCCCCGATTCGGAGATGACGGAAGCGTTGAGCGCGAGGCTGACGACCCCGAGACCTGCGATCAGGAGCGCAACGAAGCCGACCGCAGCGAACGCCAGGATCGTCAGCGAGCGCCGCCGATCGGCCGCGCCCGCCTCATCCATGTCTAGCCCTGGGCGGAACGAGCCAGCGTGGGGCCTGCCTCGAGGGTCCGCTCGTACTCGCGCTGCGCCTCGAGGTTCAGCTCGCTCACGCGGCGACCGCGCGCGGCGACCCACGCCCCGAACCAGATCGTGAGCTCGCGCCCGATGACGAAGGCAGCGAAGGCGAGAGGTGCAACAAGCTGCGCCTCGACGAGGTCCGCGCCTTCAGTCCGAGTGAGCTGCCAGAACGGTGCCTGGAAGAGCTGACCGACCAGGTGTGCGCCGTAGGCGACGAACCCGATGAGCAACCCCCAGACGACCCAGTGCGCCCAGCGCCCGCGGTTGATGATCGCGCCGAGCAGCCAGAAACCGATGAAGAAGACGGCGGTCGTGATCCACAGCCACCACGACGTGAGGCCTTCGATCGCGGAATCGACGACGGTATCGAACGTGAGCGAGCGATCGAGCAGGCCGATCGCGAGGGCCGCACCCAGGTACAGCACCGCGAAGCTGACAGCCGCCAGCAGACCGATCAGGCCGGCCGCGGCACGGTTGCCGCGCGGGCGGGGCGGCTCAGGAGCCTGCACGAAGATCGGCTGGGGGCTCGCGAAAGCTGCCGGGGCTGCGGCGGCGGGCGCAACGTACGCCTCGGTTGCGGGCTCGCTCGCCGTCACCGGAGCCGGCGCGGCGAGGGGGGCGGCGAGACCGGAGGACGCGTATGCCGTGGTCGGAGCGTCGGAGCCGGACGCATAGGCCGTGGTCGGCGCATCCGCGTCGGCCGTGGCTGCGGCATCGGCGGGCTTCGCGTCTGACGAGTCGGGCGTCGCCGCGGCCTCGTACATCGCATAGTCGATGTCCTCGCCTCGCGATGACGTCGACTCGCCTCGCGATGACGTCGGGGTGATGTCGCGCTGAGCGGCTTCGGCGTCTGCCAGGCCCTCGTGTGCGCGGCCCACGACGTCATCCACCGGCCGCGGGTCCTCGACGGGTGCGCCGGGCTCCTTGCTGGCGTCGCTCATGGGTGTGCTCCTCACGCGGGGACGGTCAACCCGCCCGGTCTCTGCGGGGCGCTCCCCGCGGGGCTCAGGCTACCCCGGTGTCGCGGCAAGGCCGGGCAGGCATGCCGTCGTGTTTCGGATGCCCTTCATCTGGAGCGCGAGAGTGCCCGTTCCTGTTGCCGAGAGTGCCCGTTCCACGCGCGACAGTGCCCGTTCGGCGCTTCCAGACAGGGTGCGCGAACGACTCACTGCCACACGCGCGCCTCGGTGCTCGCCTGATCGAACGGGGGGCCCGGGAACGTCCGTATAACGGCGAGCCAGCGCCCGCCCCTCAGCACATGGGATTCCGCGGCGGACGTGTCACCGGCCGGGAGATCACAACGGACGCCATCCTCCAGGGGTGTGCACACGAATCCCGTCGCGGGTAGGACGCTCTGCGCTGTTTCCACGGCGGAGGCACTGACGTCGGCGACCGTGACCGTGGCTGTGCCCGCGCCATCCGTCCAGGCGCAGCCGAGCGTGATCTGCGCGCCGAGAGCCTCCGGCAGGCCCGCCACGGAAGACGGCGGGTATCCGATCGACTCGTCGAGGGATGTGCCCTTCGCGGCCTTGAGCTGATCCCACAATGCTCTCGGGTAGAGGTCACCGCACGTCGTGGGCGCTCCAGCCTCGTCGTCGCTCGCGGGTGGCGGCGGAGTCTCGGTGAGAGATGGCGTCGGCTCGGGTACCGACGCCGCAGGCCGCGGGTTCAGCGCACCGTCGACGACACCCCCCGTCCATGCGAGCACCACCGGCGTCATCGGTGCGGCAAGCCAGACGAGGCCCGCGACGACCGCGAGGCTCACGAGACCGACGAGCCACGCGAACGCCGTGTTGCGTCCCCCGATCTTCGCCACCCGTGGCCTCCTGTCCCGCCTGCCCCCTAGCCCCGAACGTTCCCCGCGCCCAGGCTAAGCCTCTGCCGCGACGTAATCCGTTCGCAACGCGGTGGACCACGCGACCAACGGGCACCCTCGCGCGTGGACCGGGCACCCTCGCGGTCGGGAACGGGCAACCTCGCGGTCGGGAACGGGCACCCTCGCGGGGGCGGGCGCGCAAAAAGGGGGCCCGCCGAAGCGGACCCCCTTTCTTGGCACTACTTAGTTGTAGGTACCGGGCGTGAAGTCATCCGTCGAGAAGCTGTCGAAATCGACGAACCCGAGGTCGGCTTCGGAGTAGACACCGTCGGACGCGAATACCCGGTTCGGGTAACGCTCGCTCTTGGCCTCTTCCGTCGCCTCGACGACCACGTTGCGGTACTTGCCGAGGCCGGTACCCGCCGGGATGAGCTTTCCGATGATGACGTTCTCTTTGAGACCCATCAGGGGATCGCTCTTACCCTGCATGGCCGCTTCGGTCAGCACGCGGGTCGTCTCCTGGAACGAGGCGGCCGACAGCCACGACTCGGTCGCCAGCGACGCCTTGGTGATACCCATCAGCTCCGGACGACCCGACGCGGGGCGCTTGCCCTCGACGACCGTCTGGCGGTTGATGTCGATGAAGCGACGCGAGTCCACGAGCTCACCGGGCAGCAGCGTCGTGTCGCCGTGGTCGACCACGGTGACCTTCCGCAGCATCTGGCGAACGATGACCTCGATGTGCTTGTCGTGAATCGGCACACCCTGCGAGCGGTATACACCCTGGACGCCGTTGACGAGGTACTTCTGCACCTCGCGGGCACCCTGGACACGCATGATGTCCTTCGGGTCACGCGTACCGACCTGCAGTGCCTCGCCGACCTCGACGTGCTGGCCGTCCTCGACCAGAAGCGTCGCACGCTTCAGGACCGGGTAGACCTTGGGCTCGTCGCCGTCATCGGGCGTGATGATGACCTTCTTCGCGCGATCGGTCTCGTCGATCGTGATGCGACCAGCGGCCTCTGCGATGGGCGACGCACCCTTGGGGGTACGGGCCTCGAAGAGCTCCTGCACGCGGGGCAGACCCTGCGTGATGTCATCGGCCGAGGCCGAACCACCGGTGTGGAAGGTACGCATCGTGAGCTGCGTTCCGGGCTCACCGATCGACTGGGCCGCGATGATGCCGACGGCCTCTCCGATGTCGACGAGCTTTCCGGTGGCGAGCGAGCGGCCGTAGCACTTCGCGCAGACGCCGACGGCCGAGTCACAGGTGAGGACGGACCGCACCTTGATGGACTCGACGCCCAGCTCGATCAGACGGTCGATGAGCACGTCGCCCACGTCGTCACCGGCCGAGGCAACAGTCTCGCCCTTGCCGTCGACGACGTCGGAGGCGAGCGTGCGAGCGAACACCGAGTTCTCGACGTTCTTGTCGCGCACGAGCACACCGTCGGCAGCCGGGGCGGCGATCGTGTACTCGAGGCCCTTGCCGGTGCCACAGTCATCCTCGCGGATGATGACGTCCTGCGAGACGTCCACCAGACGACGGGTCAGGTAACCCGAGTCGGCGGTACGCAGGGCGGTGTCGGCGAGACCCTTGCGGGTACCGTGCGTGGCGATGAAGTACTCGGCGACCGACAGTCCCTCGCGGTACGACGAGATGATCGGACGCGGGATGATCTCACCCTTGGGGTTGTTCACCAGGCCTCGCATACCCGCGATGTTGCGGATCTGCAGCCAGTTACCACGGGCACCGGAGGACACCATGCGGTTGATGGTGTTGTCGATCGGGAAGTTCTCGCGCATCGCGACCTGCACCTCGTCGGTGGCCTTGGTCCAGATGTCGATGAGTTCCTTGCGGCGCGCGGAGTCGTCGATGAAGCCCATGTCGAAGTCGTCCTGGACCTTCGCGGCGTCCTTCTCGTAACGTCCGACGATCTCCGCCTTGTTCGGCGGCGTCAGGATGTCGGAAAGGGCGACCGTGACACCCGAACGGGTGGCCCAGTAGAAGCCGGCGTCCTTGATGCGGTCGAGCGTCGCCGCAACCTCGGCCGGGTACTCCTCGGCGAGCTTGTTGACGATCTGCGACAGCTTGCCCTTGTCAGCGATGTCGCGCACGAAGGGGTAGCCCTTCGGAAGCGTGTCGTTGAAGATCGCCTGTCCGAGCGAGGACTCCACGAGGCCGTGGCGCTCGTAACCCTCGGGGGCTTCGCCCTCGAGGAACGACAGACCCGGGATGCGGATGCGCACGACGGCCTGCAGGTCGAGCGTTCCCTCGTCCTTGGCGAGGATCGCCTCGGACACCGAGCCGAACGCGCGTCCCTCACCGGCAGCACCCTCCTTGACCGTGGTCAGGTGGTGGAGGCCGATGATCATGTCCTGCGAGGGCAGGGTGACGGGACGACCGTCGGAGGGCTTCAGGATGTTGTTCGAGGCGAGCATCAGGATGCGAGCCTCGGCCTGGGCCTCGACCGACAGAGGCAGGTGGACGGCCATCTGGTCACCGTCGAAGTCCGCGTTGAACGCGGCACAGACGAGCGGGTGCAGCTGGATCGCCTTGCCTTCCACGAGCTGCGGCTCGAACGCCTGGATACCCAGACGGTGGAGCGTGGGCGCGCGGTTGAGCAGCACGGGGCGCTCGCGGATGATCTCTTCGAGCACGTCCCAGACCTCGGGGCGCGTGCGCTCGACGGCGCGCTTGGCGGCCTTGATGTTCTGCGAGTGACCGAGGTCGATCAGTCGCTTGATGACAAACGGCTTGAAGAGCTCCAGGGCCATCTGCTTGGGCAGACCACACTGGTGCAGCTTCAGCTGCGGGCCGACGACGATGACCGAACGGCCCGAGTAGTCAACGCGCTTGCCGAGCAGGTTCTGACGGAAACGACCCTGCTTACCCTTCAGCATGTCGCTGAGGGACTTGAGCGCTCGGTTACCCGTACCGGTCACGGGACGACCACGGCGGCCGTTGTCGAACAGTGCGTCGACGGCCTCCTGCAGCATCCGCTTCTCGTTGTTGACGATGATCTCGGGCGCGCCGAGGTCGATCAGGCGGCGGAGACGGTTGTTGCGGTTGATCACGCGACGGTAGAGGTCGTTGAGATCGGACGTCGCGAAGCGGCCACCGTCGAGCTGCACCATGGGGCGAAGCTCCGGCGGGATCACCGGGACGACATCGAGCACCATCGCGGCGGGGCTCATGCCCGTCGAGAGGAACGCGTTGACGACCTTGAGGCGCTTGATCGCGCGAATCTTGCGCTGCCCCTTTCCCTCCGAGATCTGCAGGTGCAGGTTCTCGGCCTCGGCGGTCAGGTCGAACGCGGCGAGGCGACGCTGGATCGACTCGGCACCCATGTGGGCCTCGAAGTAGAGGCTGTAGCGGTCCTGCAGCTCCTGGAAGACATCGTCCTCGGGCTTGAGGTCGCCGACCTTCAGGTTGCGGAAGTCCTCCCAGACGCGCTCGAGGCGGGTGATCTGCTCGTCGAAGCCCTTGCGGACCTGAGCCATCTCCTTCTCGGCGGCGTCCTTGACCTTCTTCTTCTGGTCGGCCTTGGCACCTTCGGCCTCGAGAGCGGCGAGCTCGGTCTCGAGAGTCTGGAGGCGCGTCGCGATGCGGGAGTCGCGCTGGTCGCCGAGCGTCTTCAGCTCGAGGCGCAGCTCGTTCTCGAGCTGGGGCATGTCGGCGTGACGAGCATCCTCATCGACCGAGATGACCATGTAGGCCGCGAAGTAGATGACCTTCTCGAGGTCCTTCGGCGCCATGTCGAGCAGGTAGCCGAGGCGCGAGGGGACACCCTTGAAGTACCAGATGTGCGTGACGGGTGCGGCGAGCTCGATGTGGCCCATGCGCTCGCGACGAACCGAGGACTTGGTGACCTCGACGCCGCAGCGCTCGCAGACGATGCCCTTGAAGCGGACCCGCTTGTACTTGCCGCAGGCACACTCCCAGTCACGGCTGGGTCCGAAGATCTGCTCTCCGAAGAGACCGTCCTTCTCGGGCTTCAGCGTGCGGTAGTTGATGGTCTCGGGCTTCTTGACCTCACCGAAGGACCAACGACGGATGTCGTCGGCGGTGGCGAGACCGATGCGAAGCTCGTCAAAAGTTGTTACGTCGAGCACGTGTTCTCCTGTGTCGAATCTTTAAGTCAGTTATGAGTCGTGTCTGGCGAGGGCGATGCCCTGAGCCTGTCGAAGGGTCAGATCTCGTCGATGGACGACGACTCGAACCGGCTGGAGATGTTGATGCCGAGCTCTTCCGCCGCGCGGAAGGCCTCGTCATCCGTGTCGCGGAGGTTGACCGCCGTGCCATCCGCCGAGAGGACCTCGACGTTCAGGCAGAGCGACTGCATCTCCTTGATGAGCACCTTGAAGGACTCGGGGATGCCGGGCTCCTGGATGTTCTCGCCCTTGACGATGGCCTCGTACACCTTGACGCGGCCGAGGATGTCGTCGGACTTGATCGTGAGGAGCTCCTGCAGTGCGTAGGCGGCGCCATAGGCCTCGAGGGCCCAGACCTCCATCTCACCGAATCGCTGACCACCGAACTGCGCCTTACCACCCAGCGGCTGCTGCGTGATCATCGAGTACGGGCCCGTCGAACGTGCGTGGATCTTGTCGTCGACGAGGTGGTGCAGCTTCAGGATGTACATGTACCCGACCGAGACCGGCGCGGGGAACGGGTCACCCGAACGGCCGTCGAACAGGAGCGCCTTGCCGGTGCCGTCGATCAGGCGGTCGCCATCACGCGTCGGCGTGGTGACATCGAGCAGGCCCTGGATCTCGGCCTCGCTCGCGCCGTCGAACACCGGGGTCGCGACCTTGGTGCCGGGGGCGGCCTCGAAGGCTTCCTGCGGCAGCTTGGCGGCCCACTCGGGGGTGCCCTCGACCTTCCAGCCCTGCTTCGCGATCCACCCGAGGTGGGTCTCGAGAACCTGACCGAAGTTCATGCGACCGGGGATACCGAGCGGGTTGAGCACGACGTCGACGGGGGTGCCGTCGGCCATGAAGGGCATGTCCTCGACGGGGAGGATCTTCGCGATGACACCCTTGTTGCCGTGGCGGCCGGCGAGCTTGTCACCCTCGGTGATCTTGCGCTTCTGGGCGATGTAGACCACGACGCGGCGGTTGACGCCCGAGCCGAGCTCGTCGTCGCCGTCCTCGGCGTTGAACTCCTTGACGGCGATGATCGTGCCCTGCTCACCGTGGGGGACCTTCAGCGACGTGTCGCGAACCTCGCGGCTCTTCTCGTTGAAGATCGCGCGGAGCAGACGCTCCTCGGCCGACAGCTCGGTCTCACCCTTGGGCGTGACCTTGCCGACCAGGATGTCGCCGGGGCGAACCTCGGCTCCGATGCGCACGATGCCGCGCTCGTCGAGGTCCTTCAGCAGGTCGGGCGCGACGTTGGGGAGGTCACGGGTGATCTCCTCCTTGCCGAGCTTGGTGTCGCGCGAGTCGACCTCGTACTCCTCGATGTGGATCGACGAGAGGGTGTCGTCCTTCACCAGGTTCTGGTTCAGGATGATCGCGTCCTCGAAGTTGTGACCCTCCCAGGGCATGAACGCCACGAGCAGGTTCTTGCCGAGCGCGAGCTCGCCGTTCTCCGTCGCGGGGCCGTCGGCGATGACCGCACCGACCTCGACACGGTCGCCGGCCGAGACGATGACGCGCTGGTTGTAGCTCGTGCCCTGGTTGGAGCGGTCGAACTTGCGCAGGTAGTACTCCTGCGTTCCACCCTCGTCGAGCTGGAGCGTGACGACATCCGCCGACACCTCGATGACGACACCGGCCTTCTCGGCCGTGACGACGTCACCGGCGTCGATGGCCGCGTAGCCCTCCATACCGGTTCCGACGAGGGGCGAGTCGCTGCGCAGGAGCGGCACGGCCTGACGCTGCATGTTGGCACCCATGAGGGCGCGCTGTGCGTCGTCGTGCTCGAGGAAGGGGACGAGGGATGTTGCGACCGACACCATCTGGCGCGGCGAGACATCCATGTACCCGATCTCTTCGGGGTGGAAGAGGTCGACCTCGCCACCCTTCTTGCGGGCGAGCACGCGCTCTTCGACGAAGTGACCGTCGGCCTTCAGGGGCGCGTTGGCCTGGGCGACGATGAAGTCTTCCTCTTCGCTGGCCGTCAGGTAGTCGATCTGCTCGGTGACGAGACCGTCGACGACCTTGCGGTACGGGGTCTCGATGAAGCCGAAGGCGTTGATGCGCGCGAACGATGCGAGGGATCCGATCAGGCCGATGTTCGGGCCTTCCGGGGTCTCGATCGGGCACATGCGGCCGTAGTGCGAGGGGTGGACGTCACGAACCTCGACGCCGGCGCGCTCACGCGACAGACCACCGGGGCCGAGCGCCGAGAGGCGACGCTTGTGGGTCAGGCCCGCGAGCGGGTTGTTCTGGTCCATGAACTGCGAGAGCTGCGACGTTCCGAAGAACTCCTTGATCGCGGCGACGACGGGGCGCACGTTGATCAGGGTCTGCGGCGTGATGGCCTCGATGTCCTGCGTGGTCATGCGCTCGCGAACGACACGCTCCATGCGGGACAGACCCGTGCGGACCTGGTTCTGGATGAGCTCGCCGACGGCGCGGATGCGACGGTTACCGAAGTTGTCGATGTCGTCGATGTCCATGCGGATCTCGGCCGGCTTGCCGTTACGCAGACCCGGGAAGGTCGCGTCGCCGCGGTGCAGGCGGACGAGGTACTTGATCGTCGCGACGACGTCCTCGACGGTCAGGACCGAGGCCGAGAGCGGCTCGTCGAGACCGAGCTTCTGGTTGATCTTGTAACGACCGACCTTTGCCAGGTCGTAACGCTTCGGGTTGAAGTAGAAGTTGTCGAGCAGCGCACGCGCGGCCTCGGCGGCAACCTGCTCGCCCGGACGGAGCTTGCGGTAGATGTCGCGGAGCGCATCTTCCTTCGTGACGATCGTGTCCTTGGCGAGGGTCTCTTCGATGGAGTCGAAGCCCGCGAACTCGGTCATGATGTCTTCGCTCGTGAGGCCCAGCGCCTTGAGGAACACGGTGACCGACTGCTTGCGCTTGCGGTCGATGCGCACGCCGACCTGGTCGCGCTTGTCGATCTCGAACTCGAGCCAGGCGCCACGGCTCGGGATGACGCGCGCCGACACGATGTCCTTGTCGGACGTCTTGTCGGGGGTCTTGTCGAAGTACACACCGGGCGAGCGGACGAGCTGCGAGACGACGACGCGCTCGGTGCCGTTGATGATGAACGTGCCCTTGCCGGTCTGCAGGGGGAAGTCGCCCATGAAGACGGTCTGGGTCTTGATCTCACCGGTCTGGTGGTTCATGAACTCGGCCTCGACGTACAGCGGGGCGGCGTACGTCTTGCCGCGCTCCTTGCACTCCTCGATCGAGTACTTCTCGGGCTCGAGGTACGGGTTCGTGAACGACAGCTGCATCGTCTCGGAGAGGTCCTCGATCGGCGAGATCTCTTCGAAGATCTCCTCGAGGCCGCTGATCTCGGGAACGTCGGTACGACCGATGCTCTTCGCCTCGGCGACACGAGCCTTCCAGGCGTCGTTTCCGACGAGCCAGTCGAAGGACTCGGTCTGCAGCGCGAGAAGGTCGGGGACCGTCAGCGTGTCAGAGATCTTCGCGAACGAGAGGCGGGATGCTCCGCGACCGGTCTTGGGGGTGGTGGTGGATGCGTTGCGCGCAGCGGCCAAGGGAAAAACCTCCATGGGCCCCGAAGGGCTCGTGTTTCCTCGTCGTGGGTGGATTGCTCGCCTTCCCCGAAACCAGAGGGCCGCACGCCGCTTTCGCGGGGGGCACGCAGGCACAGCCGACCACCATATGAGGGCAGGGGGAATCTAGGAGCGCAAACAACAACTATACGTCGCGAATGGCCGACTGTCCAGTCGGATTCTTGACGAGTGTTGGTTACTACGGTATAACCGCGCGCGCCGCTTCCTATTCCCTGCTCTCCCGCCGGTGGCTGCCTCCTTCGCCGAGTCCGCCGTTTCGCACCGAGCCCGCCGGATATCCCCTGTGAACAACAGGCGATCTCGGCGGCATCCGGCGATCTCGCGCGGCCGGTGGCACCTCAACCTTCACCGCCTCGCCGAGTGCACGACTTAGCGCCCGGTGCACGGGTTGCGCACCGTGTCCAAGCCGTGCACTCGAGCGGAGGTGATGCACTCGCGGAAATGGGGGCAGGAGCAGGAGGGGCTACGGCCGGGCGTGACGGAACCGGATGCGCGAGCCCGGGCGGGCCTGGCCCAGAGCGTCGATCGAGGCCTCCGTCACGACCGCGATCACGGGATACCCACCCGTGACCGGCCCGTCGGCGAGCAGCACCGTCGGCCGTCCCCCTGGCGGCACCTGCAGAGCGCCCGGCACCATGCCCTCGCTCGGCAGCTCCCCCGCAGTCGTTCGCACGAGCTCCGGACCGCCGAGCCGCACGCCCACCCGATCCGCATCGCCCGAGACCGTCCATACCGCCTCGAAGAGCAGACGCAGAGCGGATGCCTCGAACCAAGCCTCGCGCGGACCCCGGGCGAGTTCGAGCTCCAGCTCGTCGGGCGGCGGCCCCCACGGGGCGACATCGAGCGGGGGCACCGGGGTCTGCGGCGAGCGCCCGAGGAC
>NZ_HG779715.1:0-7920 GCF_000582705.2 Microbacterium sp. C448 | reverse complement strand
CCGCCGACGACAACCCGCTCGTGCACGCCCCGCACACCGCCGAGTCGGCGATTTCGGGCCAGTGGGCGCATCCGTACTCCCGCGAGCGCGCGGTGTACCCGACGCAGGCGCTGGTGCGGAACAAGTACTGGCCGCCCGTGCGGCGGGTCGACAACGCGTGGGGCGACCGCAACCTCGCATGTGCCTGCCCGCCCGTGGAGGCCTTCGCCTGACCCCGGCCGCTCGCCCCCGGGCCGCACGCTCAGCCCCGCGACGTCACCGCGAAACACCTCTCGTGCGACGAAACACCCTGTGTCCTGGGGTGGCTCGCCGCACGCGGGGTGTTTCGCAGACGGCAGTCGACAGAAACACCCGGATGTCGGGGCTCACTCGATGGGACTGCTCCACCGAATGAGCCCCGACACACGCATGCTCCATCTATCGCCGCAGGGTCGCGAGCATGGCGTTGTCGCGCGCCGATACCAGCGGAACTCCGGCGCGCAGCAGCTTGCGCTCGATGGGCACTACCCGATGGGCGTCGGACCAATCCCATCGTGCAAAGCCGTCGGAATATCGTCGGAGTCGGTCTTCGCGCACCTTCTCTTTCACGACTCCTTCGACGGCTGCCTGGGCCGTTAATGCCACATACTTCCCGTATCCGTCCGACTCGCCAATCGCCCGGACTTTGGGCCACCAGAAGTCGGAGCGATCCGTGATTCCCTCGTAGGTAAAAACCTGCTGCAGCGCCGGCACGGCGAAGCCCAGCCACGAGATCACGGCTCGACTCACGGACTCGCCCGCCGACTCAGCCCTCGAGTCGGCAAAGTCCCATACCCACCTCAGCAAGCGCTCGTTCCGACGGTTTGCGTCGTCAGATGACCAAGCGCCCAGCTGCTCTCTCGGCATCCCGCGCCGGAGCGCGGCGTCTGCCACGGCCAGCGCGTATGCCGGGGGGAGGTGCCGTGCTGTGTCAACGACGGTCGCCAGAAGGTCGGTGACGAACACAGATCCGATCGCCGCGACATTCCGAGCGCCCTGCGCGGCATGCACGACCACGTCACCGTAGCGTTTCGTGGACCGTCGATCCGGATCGAAGATGTGGATGTCGCGGGGCTCCCCGAAGATGGGTAGCTCGTGCAACACCGCCGCTGACTCGCGCATGAAGATGGCATCGGTGAAAACGAGCCCTGCCGCAGCGACCCGTGGGTGGTACCTCTCGTGCGGTTTCAGGCCCGTCCACCACTCCGCCCCTGCATAGACGCCGTGGCGCACCCGGAGGAGTTCCCCGCGAGCTGCTCGCCCGTACAGCCCCGTGTGCAACCGCCGCTCATCTGCGGCGAGCACGAACGGTGTTTCCCTCAGGGCGTCAGTATGCTGCATCCGTCCACCGTGACGGATTCGGCCGCGACCAACGGTTCAGACGCTGCAATCGGTGGACCGGCCCGTTCTGTCCACCGGTGTGCAGGACTGCCCCGTGCCAGACGAATGCGCACCCGCCCGACCGTGCCCTCGCGTCACCATCGCGGCGAAACACCCATCGTGCGACGAAACCACCCTCGACGAGGGGTTTGTGGTCGCGGAAGGGGTGTTTCGCCGTGTGAGCGGCAGGGGGAGGGTGGGGACTGGGATGACTTTGAGGGAGCCGCGGCCGGGCTCAGGCGCCCGGAACGCCGAACACGCGCGGCCACCAAGCAACCGCGAGCGGGTACCCGATGAAGGCGATCACGTCGATCAGCGTGTGCGCGATGACGAGCGGCATGACGCGGCCCCAGCGCCGGTAGCACCAGCCGAACACGATGCCCATCACGAAGTTGCCGAGCATCGGACCGAACCCCTGATACGCGTGATACGCCGCTCGCAGCGCAGCCGTCGAAAGGATGATCGTCCACCAGCCCCACCCGAGCCGACGCAGCCTGTCGAACAGGTACCCGATGAAGATGACCTCTTCGGTGAGTCCCGCGCGTACCGCGGCGAGCAGCAGGAGCGGGATCGTCCACCACGAGGCGTCGAGGGGCGAGGCATCCACCTGCACGGTGATCCCGAGCGCGCGCCCGAGGGCGTACAGACCGAGGCCGGGCACACCGATCACCACGATCAGCAGGAAGCCGCGACCGAAGTCGCCGCCGAAGCGGCGGAAGTCCAGGCCGATGCGCCGGAACGCCGACATGCCCGGCTCCCACAGCAGCCAGATCGCGAGCGCCACCGGCACCAGCGCGAAGAACTGGGACAGGAACTGGTAGAGCACGGGCCAGAATTCGGATGCCGAAGCCCCCGGGTTGACCGACGCCGACTGATCGCCCAGCGATTCCTCACGGCCCAGGGCCTCCACCAGCTGCAGCACCGAGTAGAGAGCCGAACGGCCGACCGACAGGGCCAGCACGATTCCGATTTCCCACCACAGTCGAACGCGTGCGGTGCGGTCGAGTGGTACGGGGCTCAGGGGATCCACTTCGACAGATTGCCATATGGACGGCATCATGAGTTAAGGCTATGTAACGGTTTTGCTCATGATTTGGAGCATTCGGACCAGGATGCCTAGGGTTTCTCTATCCCGCGCAGACTCACGACCGTGATGCTGCGCGTAACAGCACTCTTAACAGGAGGACAAGTGAAGCGCAACAAGATTGCCCTGTCGGGGATCGCGCTCCTCGCCGTCGGAGGGCTCACGCTCGCCGGCTGCGCGGGCAGCGATGACTCGGGCGACACCGACGGTGGCGGCGCGAGCGACGCGATCATCACCACGAACGGTTCTGAGCCGGAAAACCCGCTCATCCCCACCGCGACCAACGAGGTCGGCGGCGGAAAGATCCTCGACGCGATCTTCGCGGGCCTGGTGTCCTACGGTGCGGATGGCTCGCCCGTGAACGACATGGCCGAAGAGATCACGGTCGATGACCCGCAGAACCTGACGGTGAAGATCAAGGAAGGCCAGACCTTCACGAACGGCGAGGAAGTCACCGCCGACAACTTCATCAACGCGTGGAACTACGGCGCGCTCGCTTCCAACGAGCAGTACAACAGCTACTTCTTCGAGGACATCGAGGGCTTCAGCTACGACGAGGACTCGGAGCTCACGGGCCTCGAGCAGGTCGACGACTACACGTTCACGATCGCGCTGAACAAGCCCGCCTCGGACTTCGCCCTGCGCCTCGGCTACTCGGCCTACTACCCGCTGCCCGATGTCGCTTTCGAAGACATGGCCGCGTACGGCGAGAACCCGATCGGCAACGGCCCGTACATGCTCGACGGTGAGGGCGCCTGGCAGCACGACGTGCAGATCGACCTCGTCGCGAACCCCGACTACCAGGGTGTGCGCGAGGTGATGAACGGCGGCCTGTCGATCATCTTCTACGCATCGCAGGATGCCTCCTACGCCGACCTGCTCGCGGGTGAGGTCGACGTGGTCGACCAGATCCCGACCGGCTCGCTCGCAACATTCGAGTCGGACCTGGGCGACCGTGCGGTCAACCAGCCTGCCGCGGTGTTCCAGTCCTTCACGGTTCCCGAGTACCTCCCGCACTTCGCGGGCGAAGAGGGCCAGCTGCGTCGCCAGGCGCTGTCGATGGCCATCGACCGCGCACAGATCACCGACGTGATCTTCGAGGGCACCCGCACTCCCGCGAGCGACTTCACGTCGCCCGTCATCGCGGGATGGTCGGACGCGCTCGAGGGTGCTGAAGTCCTCGAGTACAACGAGGAAGAGGCACAGGCTCTCTGGGCCGAGGCCGACGCCATCTCCCCGTGGGAGGGCTCGTTCCAGATCGCGTACAACGCCGACGGTGGCCACCAGGCCTGGGTCGACGCGGTGACCAACTCGATCACCAACGTGCTCGGTATCGAGTCGTCGGGTGCCCCGTACCCGACGTTCGCCGAGCTGCGCGAGCTCGTCAACTCCCGCACGATCACGACCGCGTTCCGCACCGGATGGCAGGCCGACTACCCCGGTCTGTACAACTTCCTCGGGCCGCTGTACGCGACCAACGCGGGCTCGAACGACGGCGACTACTCGAACGAAGAGTTCGACGCGCTGCTCGCCGAGGGCATCTCCTCCACCGACATCGGTGAGGCGAACGAGCTGTTCCAGCAGGCGCAGTCCGTTCTGCTGCAGGACCTGCCGGCCACGCCGCTCTGGTACTCGAACGTCACCGGCGGTTATGCCGAAACGGTCGAGAACGTCGAGTTCGGCTGGAACTCGGTTCCGCTCTACCACGAGATCACCAAGGGCTAAGTCCTGATCTCACTCGCGAGGCGGTGACGGTTACACGTCACCGCCTCGCGACATGTTCCCCAGGGCTCGCGTTCGCGCACCCGACGCGGCACGATGCTCTTAGCGGGTTCGCGCGTGCCGATCGGGCACGCGCTCGCCCCGTATCCGGAGGGAGTGAGGGTGCTCGCGTACATCCTCAGACGTCTTCTGCAGGTCATCCCCGTGTTCTTCGGGGCGACGCTGCTGATCTATTTCATGGTTTTCGCCATGCCCGGGGACCCCATCCTCGCCCTTTTCGGCGACCGGACCCCCAACCCCGCGCTGCTGGAGCAGTTGCGCGAGAGGTATCACCTGGACGACCCGTTCCTGGTGCAGTACTTCTACTACATCACCGGTGTTCTCCGCGGTGACTTCGGCATCAGCTTCTCGGGTCAGCCGGTGAGTGAAATTCTCGTCCGCACCTTCCCCGTGACGTTCCGCCTCGCTGTCCTGGCGATCATCATCGAGTTCACCCTCGCCATCGTGATCGGCACGATCTCGGCTCTCCGCAAGGGCAAGCTGTTCGACAACACGTCGCTCGTCGTCGCCCTGATCTTCGTCGCCGTCCCGATCTTCGTGCTCGCGTTCCTGGCGCAGTACTTCCTCGCCATCCAGTGGGGGTGGTTCCGGCCAACGGTTGGATCGCAGAACGGATGGTTCGACCTCACCTTGCCCGCTCTCGTACTGGGCTTCAGCTTGTACGCGACGAGCATGCGGCTGATGCGGGCCTCGACGATCGACACCCTCAATCAGGACTGGGTTCGGACGGCGTACAGCAAGGGCCTTTCGCGCCGCCGCGTTGTGCCGGTGCACGTCATGCGTAACTCGTTGCTGCCGGTCATCACCAACTCGGCCACGAACTTCGGTGTCCTCTTGGTCGGTGCGACCGTGACCGAGGGAATCTTCAACGTCCCGGGCATCGGCAACACGCTGTACTCGGCAACGATCCGTCAGGAGGGGCCGACCGTGGTCTCGATCGTGACGGTGTTCGTGGTCGTGTACGTGCTCGTCAATCTCATCGTCGACCTGCTCTACGGTCTGCTCGATCCGAGGATCCGCTATGCCAAGTGATCTGAATCCCGCCCCGCACTTCGTCGCCCCGGTTCGTGAAACCGAGATCACGGTCGACGAGGTCCGCGTCGCCGCGAAACGAAGCAACCTCTGGCTCGACGCCTGGCGCGACATGCGTCGACGCCCGACGTTCTGGGTTTCGAGCGTCGTGGTGCTCGTCATCGTGGTGATGGCCTTCGCGCCGACGCTGTTCACCCAGGTGCCCCCGGCCAACGACTGCTTCCTCGAGAACAGCAACGGGGGACCCGCGCCGGGGCATCCGCTCGGCTTCACGTTCCTCGGCTGCGACATCTGGTCGCGCATCGTCTGGGGAGCGCGCACGTCGCTGTCGGTCGGCCTATTGGCCACGTTGATCGGGACCGTCGTCGGACTCGTCTTCGGCGCACTTGCCGGGTTCTATGGCGGATGGCTGGACTCGGTGCTCTCGCGCATCGGCGACATCTTCTTCGCGATCCCGTACATCCTCGCGGCGATCGTCGTCATGAGCGTCTTCTCGCAGAACCGGACCGTCTTCACCCTCGCGTTCGCAATCGGTGGATTCGCGTGGGCCGCGACGGCCCGAATCGTCCGTGCCGAGATTCTCCGGGTGCGTCAGGCGGACTTCGTGATGGCGTCACGGGCGCTCGGTCAGTCGCGCATCAAAACCCTGATCTCGCACGTCGTGCCCAACGCCCTGCCCCCCGTGCTCGTCGTCGCGACGATCTCGCTCGCGGCGGCCATCGTCGCCGAGGCGACGCTGGCGTTCCTGGGGGTCGGGCTCGGTAGCACGACGATGTCGTGGGGTAACGACATCAGCCAGGCGCAGCAGTCTTTGCGTGTGGCGCCGATGGCGCTGATCTACCCCTCGATCGCGCTGACCGTCACCGTCCTGGCATTCATCGTGTTGGGTGAGCTCATCCGAGATGCCATCGACCCGAAGGCGAGGGCCCGCCGATGAGCGAGCGCACCGACGTCCCGCTCCTGAGCATCCGCGACCTCACCGTCGCGTTCGGCGCCAACGAGGTGCTGCACGGCGTGAGCCTGGACATCTTCCCCGGTGAGACCGTGGCGATCGTGGGGGAGTCCGGTTCGGGCAAGTCCACGACGGCCTCCGCCGTCGTCAACCTCCTCCCGGGCAATGGTCTCGTGACGGGCGGAAGCATCAAGCTCGACGGGCGCGAGCTCACCGACCTCAACGCCACGCAGATGGAGCGCATCCGCGGGCGGGAGATCGGCTACGTCCCGCAGGATCCGATGTCGAACCTGAACCCGGTGTGGAGCATCGGCTTTCAGGTGAAGGAGGCGATCCGCGCGAACGGGATCGCGTCGGGCCGGAAGGATGTCGAAGCCCGCGCTATCGAGGTCCTCCAGCAGGCAGGCCTTCCGGATGCGGCCAAGCGTCTGCACCAGTTCCCGCACCAGTTCTCGGGCGGTATGCGCCAGCGCGCCCTGATCGGCATCGGTCTCGCAGCCGACCCGAAGCTGCTGATCGCCGACGAGCCGACCTCGGCTCTCGACGTCACCGTGCAGCGCGTCATCCTCGACCACATGGCCACGCTGACCCGCGACAGGGGCACTTCGGTCCTCTTGATCACACACGACCTGGGACTCGCCGCCGAGCGCGCCGAGAAGATCATCGTGATGAACCGCGGCGAGATTGTCGAGATGGGCCCGAGTCGCGAGATCCTCGAGAACCCGCTGCATCCGTACACGCAGCGTCTCGTCGCCGCGGCGCCGAGCCTGGCATCCCAGCGCATTCAGACGCGTGTGCAGGACCGCGGCATCGAGACCAGCGCTGATGTCGCCGACATCCCGCCCGCGATCGAGGTGCGCGACCTCGTCAAGGAGTACAAGATCCGTCTCGGCGGATTCCGCAGCGAGGCATTCCGCGCTGTCGACGGGGTCTCGTTCCAGATCCCGCGGGGCAAGACCCTGGCCCTCGTGGGGGAGTCCGGCTCGGGCAAGTCCACCGTGGCGAAGATGGTGCTGAAGCTCGAGGATCCGACATCGGGCGACGTGTTCGTCGACGGGCAGAACGTGGCGAAGCTGAGCGGACGCGAGGCGTTCCGACTGCGCCGTCAGATGCAGCCGGTCTTCCAGGATCCGTACGGCTCGCTCGATCCGCTCCGCAACATCGGCAACACGATCTCTGAGCCCCTCAACATCCACAAGGTCGGCGACCGTGCGTCGCGTCGAGCCCGTGTGGCCGAGCTGCTGGACCAGGTCTCTCTGCCGCAAGAGCTGGAATCGCGCTATCCGAACGAGCTCTCCGGCGGCCAGCGCCAGCGTGTGGCCATCGCGCGGGCGCTCGCGCTCAAGCCCGATGTCGTGGTGCTCGATGAGGCCGTCTCGGCGCTCGACGTGCTGGTGCAGGACCAGATCCTGCAGCTGCTCGCCGAGCTGCAGAGCGAGCTCGGGCTGACATACCTGTTCATCACCCACGACCTCGCCGTTGTCCGCGTCGCCGCCGACATGGTGGCGGTCATGGAGCGCGGCAAGATCGTCGAGCAGGGGACGGTCGACGAGATCTTCGCCAATCCCGCTCAGGAGTACACGCAGAGACTGCTCGCGGCGATCCCGGGCGCATCGATCCCGCTGGGCGGCGTGTGACGGGCATGCCCTCGCCGTTCGCGCCCAACGATCCC
>NZ_HG779714.1:0-3557 GCF_000582705.2 Microbacterium sp. C448 | reverse complement strand
GCGTCGGGATGTGCGGGTATTCCGCGCCCCGTCCGCCACGATCGGGGCGATCGCCGGCGCTGTCGTTGCGCTCGCGTTGCTGGTCGACGCGGCCGTGCGAGCCGGGCTGGGCGAGATGCTGTTGTTGGCGCCCTGGGTGCTGCTGGTGCTCTGGTTCGTCTACGTGCTCGTCTACGCGCCGCACATCCGGACGGATTCCGAAGGCGTTCGCGTGCACAACCTGTTGCGCATCGTCGAGTTCCCCTGGAGCGCTGTGCGCGACATCGAGTTGCGCTGGCAGGTGCGCTTTCGTCTGAGTACGGGACAGGATGTCGCGAGCTTCGGTGGTCCGGTCGCCGGGCGCCCTGCCCGGCCGGGTCTGCGTCTCGGTGGGGGCGAGCGCCGAGAGCCTCCCGCTGTGCGCGACATGGAGCTCCTGCGCGAACAGTGGATCTCGGCGACCGAGGGTGTCCCCGTGCCCGAGCTGACGGCGCCGGGGTCTGCGCCTGCAGCATCCGTCGTCCGTCGGAGCTGGGACGTTCCGGCCGTGATCGCGCTCGTCGCCATCGCCATCTGGGCTGTGAGCGCACTGATAACCGTGAACTCCTTCTGATGACGGAAATGGGCAAGCCGCAAGCTGCCGTTGGCGCATTTCTTGCACAGGGCGGGATTGTTACGTTCGTGAAAAGACGCGCTGATGTAGGTGACTGTTCCCCGGTGCCGGGTTAGGGTCTATGAATCGCCGGTCCCCACGGCGGTCTGAGAACCAGCATTCGTGACACCGAGTTCCACCCCGGAACCGTTTCCGAGAGATCCACGATGACGTACGCAACTTCCCCCGCTGCATACCGCGATACCCCTGCCAGGCCCGCCCGGTGACGCTCTATGTGGTTCGCAGGTTCATCCACTACGCGATCCTCAGCCTGATCGCGACGTGCCTCGCCTACATCCTGGCGAGTGTCCTGCTGAAGCCCCAGGATCGGTTCTACGGGATGAATCCGCGTCCGCCCCAGGCCTCGATCGATGCGAGCCTCAACGCGATGGGTGTGAACCCCGACGTGCCGGTGCTGGTGCGGCTCTGGAACTGGCTCGTCAACCTGTTCACGCAGTTCTCGCTCGGCGAGACGGTCGGCGGGGCCCAGGTCACGGCCGAGATCGCGGCACGCTCGGGCGCCAGCCTGCGGTTGCTGCTGATCGGGTCGATCATGGGTGCGATCGTCGGTGTTCTGCTGGGTGTCTGGGGAGCGGTGCGGCAATACCGCGCAAGCGACCAGATCGTCACGTACTCGTCGTACATCGTGTTCGCGACGCCGACCTTCGTGATCGGCGTGCTGCTGATGATCGCGGCAACGTCGTTCAACAACGCGCTCGACACACAGGTCATCCGATTCACCGGCGAGTACACGGCCGGGATAACGGGCGGATGGTGGGATATCGCGCTCGACCGTGCCATCCACCTGCTGCTGCCGACGATCGCCCTTGTGCTGATCAGTGCCTCGTCGTACTCGCGCTACCAGCGCAGCGTCATGCTCGACGTCCTGGGCGCCGACTACATCCGTACCGCCCGCGCCAAGGGCCTACCGCGCTCGAAGGCGCTCGTGCGTCACGGCGTGCGCATCGCGCTCATCCCCATGTCGACGTTCTTCGCCTACAGCTTCGGCACGCTGATCGCCGGCTCGGCGATGCTCGAGATCGTCTTCTCGTGGCGGGGGATGGGGCAGTTCCAGCTGAATGCCGTGACGCAGAACGACATCAACGCGGTGGCGGGGTCAACGCTGTTCGTCGCCGTGCTGGTGCTGCTGTCGTCGACACTGTCCGAAGTGCTCTACGCGGCGCTCGACCCGAGGGTGAGGGCCTGACATGACCATGCAGCAAGAGGCGCTCGAGGCGCCGCTGGACCGCCAGGACGACATCACGAAAACGCGTAAGCCGCTCTCGCGCAACCGCCTGGTGTGGGCGCGGCTGCGCGGCATGCCGCGATTCTGGGTCGGCGCATCCGTCTTCGCCCTGATCGTGCTGTGGGCGTTCATCGGCCCGCTCGCGTACCCGTGGGGCATCACCGACCGCGACGCGCTCAACATGGGGATGGGGCCGACGCTCCGGCACTGGTTCGGCACCAACGCGATCGGTCAGGACATCTACGCCCAGACGCTGTCGGGCCTGCAGAAGTCGCTCATCATCGGCCTGCTCGCGGGAATCGGCGCCACGCTGATCGCCGCGATCGTGGGCTCGCTCGCCGGTTACCTCGGGGGACGCGCCGACAGCGTGATCGGATGGTTCATCCACCTGCTGCTCGTCATCCCGTCGTTCTTCATCCTGGTGCTGCTGAGCCCCCTGACCCGCGGGCTGTCGTGGCTGGCGCTCACCTTCTTCCTGGCCATCTTCAGCTGGATGATCATGGCGCAGGTCGTCCGCAACCAGACCCGGTCGCTCCGCAACCGCGACTTCGTGCGCGCGGCGCGCTACATGGGCATGCCGACGCGGAAGATCCTCGGCCGGCACATCCTGCCGAACATCGCCTCGCTGCTCATCATCGACGCCACGCTCGGCATCGTGGCCTCGATCATGGCCGAGACGTCGCTCAGCTACTTCGGGTTCGGTGTGCAGAAGCCGGATGTCTCGCTCGGCACGCTTCTCGCCGACGGCACCGCCGCGGCGCTCACCCGACCCTGGCTCTTCGTCTTCCCCGCGACGGTGCTCATCATCCTTCTCTTCGCCATCAGCCTCATCGGCGACGCCCTGCGCGACGCCATCGACCCGACCTCGGGGGTGAACCGTGGCTGAGTTCCAGGTCGGTCGCAAGGCCGCCGCTCGCACACCCGTCGTGGGGGCGCCGCTGCTCTCCGTCCGCGACCTCAGCGTGACGTTCCCGCAGCGCGGGGGCGACCCCGTGCGCGCCGTGCGCGGCATTTCGTACGACGTCCACGCGGGCGAGTTCCTCGGCATCGTCGGCGAGTCCGGCTCGGGCAAGTCCGTTTCGTCGCTGGCCGTCATGGGTCTGCTGCCCTCGTCGGCCGAGATCACGGGCGCTATCGAATTCGAGGGGCGCTCGCTTCTGGGCATGGGTGACAACGAACTCTCCCGCATCCGTGGCGCCGAACTCGCCATGGTGTTCCAGGACCCGCTCTCGGCACTGACGCCCGTCTACTCGGTGGGCGACCAGATCTCCGAGGGACTGCGCCTGCACGACTCCTCCCTCTCGGTTCAGGCCGCGCACGCGCGCGCGGTCGAGCTGCTGAAGATCGTCGGCATCCCCGACGCCGAGCGCAGGGCGCGCGCCTTCCCGCACGAGTTCTCGGGCGGAATGCGTCAGCGCGCCATGATCGCGATGGCGATCGCGAACGACCCGAAGGTGATCATCGCCGACGAGCCGACGACGGCGCTCGATGTGACGATCCAGGCCCAGATTCTCGAGGTCCTCGAGACCGCGCGCGAGATCACGGGCTCCGCGGTCGTACTCATCACGCACGACCTCGGCGTTGTCGCCGGTCATGCCGATCGTGTCGGCGTGATGTACGCGGGCAAGCTCGTCGAACTCGGGACCACCGACGAGGTCTTCCACGAACCCCACATGCCGT
>NZ_HG779713.1:0-12087 GCF_000582705.2 Microbacterium sp. C448 | reverse complement strand
GTCGTGCGGGCGGCACACGCTACCCGAACGTTGTTACCGTCCGCGTCCGTGAATCCCCTCGCCGGAGCCCGACGGCCCATCCCACCCGCTCCGGTCCGAGCAGCGCGCGGGCGTCATCGAGCGACGCGAGCCGGAGGCGCCGGGCCAGCGTCACATGCGGGGTCCACGAGTCCGGATCTGTGTGCGGCGCATCCTCTCCCGGCGGCACCGCAGCCCGCACCGCGTTGTAGACGGCGAGGAGCGCTTCATCGAGCACGACCGGTCGGGCCAGAACGCCGCGATCGCCGTGTTCGAACACGATGGGCGTCCCGAGCATCACTCTCACGGGCAACAGCGCCGAGGCTGAGGCGAAGTCGACGAGCGGCAACGACTGGCGCACCAGCACGGTGATGTGGGGGCGGTTGCTGGGCGCAGTATGCGCGGCGAGGCTGGAATGCCCGGCTCGCGCCAGGTGCTCCCAGTCGGCGCGGACGGAGCCTTGCGTCTCGTCGTCGAGCAGAAGCTCGATGCTCACGACATCGCCCATCCCGGAAATCTACCCGGCCCGCAGCAGGCGCACGCCGTGATCCGCGAGGGCACCCAGGGTCGGAGCGGATGCCTCGTCCGCACCGTCGACGATGATCCCCGCGACCTCGTCGAGTGGGAGAACGCGGTACCGCGACACCGCGCCGATCTTCTCCGCGCTGCCCAACACATACGTCTCGCTCGCTCGTGCGGCGAGCGCGCGCTTCATCGCGGCCTCGTCCGCGTCGCCCGTCGTCAGTTCGGCCGTTTCGTGGACGCCCGTCACCCCGAGCAGGAATCGATCAGCACTGATCGCCTGCGCCGCCTCGACCGCTGCCGCGCCGCTCGCGACCGCGGAGTGCTTGAACAAGCGCCCGCCCAGGATGATGACGTCGGCGGCGTGATCGAGCAGCGCGGCGGCGATCGTGGGGCTGTGCGTGATGATGGTGCACTCGAGGGTCCGACTCAACGCACGGACCGTGGCGAGTGCCGTCGTTCCTCCGTCGACGATGACGGTGCTGCCGGGCTCGATCAGGCTTGCGGCGAAACGGGCGACCCGCTGCTTGCTTTCTGTCGCAACACTCTGCCGGGCCGCGTAGTCGGCGACGGCGGGCGACGCCGGGAGCGCTCCGCCGTAGACGCGCGTTGCGAGGCCCGCGGCGTCGAGCTCGCGCAGATCGCGCCGGATGCTGTCTTCCGAGACGCCGAGTTCGGACGCGAGCTCTTTTGCGACGATCCGTCCGTCCGACCGCAATCGTGCGAGCAAAAGATCTTTCCTGGATGCAGCAAGCATGCACACTCCTTCACGTTATTGCACGTTGTTGTACTATCTTGCCACTATGACGAAGCCTTTGATGATTCTGATCGCCGGACCCTACGCATCCGGAACCGATGGCGACCCCGCACTCATGCGCCGCAACCTCGACCGGCTGGAGGAGGCGGCGTGGCCGCTGTTCCAGGCGGGCCACATTCCCATGATCGGGGAGTGGGTAGCCCTGCCCGTATTGACCAGCGCCGGGGCGAGCGGCCCCACCGACCCGCTGGCCGCGGACGTGATGTATCCCGTCGCGCACCGGCTCCTGCAGCACTGCGACGCGGTGCTACGGCTGCCAGGGGAGTCACGCGGCGCTGATCAGGATGTCGCAATCGCCCGAGAGCGCGGCCTGCCCGTCTACACGGCGTTGGCCGAGGTCCCCGGCGTGGCCGCTTAGTCACGGACCGCCCGGCCCCCGAGCCATAGGGTGTGAAGCGTGCCAAAAACCGGGACGCGCAAGCGGCTGCTGTCCAAGCAAGAGCTCGCGCTCGTCCTGGTTACCGCGGTGTGGGGCTCGACGTTCCTCGTCGTCCACATCGCTGTTCAGTACAGCGGGCCCTGGTTCTTCGTCGGAATGCGATTCCTCGCGGCCGGCGTGATCAGCGCCGTCATCTTCGCGCGCGTCCTGCCGGGCATGCGCTGGAGAGAGATCGGCGCCGGTTCGGCGATCGGCGTGATGATCTTCCTCGGCTACGGACTGCAGACCGTGGGCCTGCAGACCATCAACAGCAGCACGTCGGCCTTCATCACGGCCCTGTACGTCCCGCTGGTTCCCGTCATGCAGTGGATCGTGTTCCGCAAACCCCCGCGGCTGCTGACCTGGATCGGCGTCGCCCTCGCGTTCACGGGGCTGATGCTGATCGCCGACCCGACGAGCGTCGGCTTCACGTTCGGCGAGGGCGAGATCATGACGCTCATCAGCACGCTGCCGATTGCAGCCGAGATCATCCTGATCAGCGTTTTCGCTCGCAAGGTCAACGTCGGGCGCGTGACGGTCGTGCAGCTCCTCGTCGCTGGGCTGTTGGCGATGCTGACCATGCCGATAGTGGGCGAACAGCTGCCCGCGTTCTCGTGGGTGTGGGTCGTATCAGCCTTGGCACTCGGCGCGGCGAGCTGCATCATTCAGCTGACGATGAACTGGGCTCAGCGGTCCGTCTCACCGACCCGGGCAACGATCATCTACGCGGGCGAGCCCGTGTGGGCCGGAATCGTCGGCCGTATCGCCGGCGACCGCCTGCCGGCGATCGCGATCCTCGGTGCTGCGTTCATCGTCGCGGGCGCCGTGGTCAGCGAACTCAATCCCCGCAAAGAGGCCGAAGCCGAGCGGAATGAAGGGCAGGTCGGACCCGAGGGGCACGAGCAACGGTAAAATCGATGCGTACGCATCAACTGACGCGCCAACGGAAAGCTCAAGGGGCACTGCCATCGACCAACCCCGGACGCGAAAGCCCAGGGCATTGTCGAATGCCGCGCGGCTGATCCATATCTCGAGGCCCGTGCTGTGGATCAACACCATCGGCACCGGTGTCGTCGGCATGTGGCTGACCGGCCAATTGCTCGACCCGCAGGCGCTTCCGATCCTCGTCTGGCTGTCCCTGCCATTCAATCTGCTGATCTACGGCGTCAACGACATCTACGACCAGGAAACCGATGCGCTGAACCCTCGCAAGGGGTCCATCGAGGGCGCTCGCATCGAGCCGCGAGAGGTCCGGCTGATCGCGTGGGCGGTCGCGGCGTCGAACCTGCCGTTCTTCGTCTACTTCGTCGTCGCCCTTCCCCCTCTCGCGGTCGCCCTGATCTTGCTCTACGCGGGCGTTTTCGTCTTCTACTCCGCGCCCCCGCTTCGATTCAAGACACGCCCGTTCCTGGACTCCCTGAGCAACGCTGCATACGCACTGCCTCTCTTGATCGTTCCGGTTGCGCTCGGCGTACCGCCGGTATGGCCCGCAGTGCTCGGGCTGCTCGCCTGGAGCGTCGCCAAGCACGCCTTCGACGCGGTTCAGGACATTGAGGAGGACCGCGAGTCGGGCATCATGACAACGGCGATCCGGCTCGGACCGCGCGGGACCGCCGTGTGGAGCGGTGCGTGGTGGCTCGTGTCCACCGTGTTTTTCGCCGCGGTCAGTCTGCCCGTCGCCGCCGTCAACATCGTGATCGCGGGCATCCTGATCGTCTGGCTGTTGCGTCGACCGTCCCCCGCGACCGGGCGGCTGCTCTATCCGCTGTCGGTTGCATTCCCATACATCGCCGGCTCGGTGGCGAGCGGGCTCATCCTTGCCGGCATCTTTTTCGGGGTCTACCCGTGACGCGTGCGTGCGGGGAAGGCGGGGCGCCGTCATGATGCGGATCGTGGTCATCGGCGGCGGTCTCGGCGGGCTCGCCGCATCCGCGTTGCTCGCGCAAGCGGGACACAAGGTCACCCTGCTGGAATCCGCTCCGACCGTGGGCGGGAAGAGTCGGCGTGTTGAGCTCGACGGCGAACGAGTCGACACCGGCCCGTCTCTGTTCACCTTCCCGGGCGTCTGGGACGAGTTGCTGCGCCGGCTGGATGCGGGACGTCCTCCGATCGCGCACCTCGGCGCGCTCGATCTCGTACGACTGCCCGAGATCGGCCGGTACTACTACAACGGCGAGATCGTGCCGCTGCCTGTGCCGCCCACGCACCCGTGGTACCCGGCGTGGCAGAGGTTCAGTGATCTGCACGCCCCTCTCGCCGACGATGTCACCGCGCTGCTGCTCGCGGATCCCCTCGACCGGGCCTCTCTGCCCGCTCTGCGTCGGTTGCTCGCCGTCTACGGCACGCGGCTGAACACTCGCGCCTACCTCGAGAGCCTCAGGTGGTTGCCGGGCGGCCTGCGCGAGATCATCGCCATCCACACGCTCAACGCGGGCGTCTCACCGGCGCGCACCCCCGCGCTCTACGCGAGCATGCCGGCGATCATGGCCGAGGCCGGCGCCTGGGTGCCCCGCGGGGGAATCTACGAGATCGTACTTGCCCTGCAGCGACTCGCGGATGCCGCGGGCGTCGAGGTGCGCACCGGTGAAGCGGTGACGAGCCTAGGGCGCGGACGGGTCACGACCACCGTCGCCGAGTATCCGGCCGATCTCGTCGTCAGCGCGCTCGACGCCGACCGCCTCAACGAGCTGCTGGGTCGGCCCGTCTCCCGAAGCGCCCGCACGCTCTCGTGCTCCGCCATCGCGATCTACGGCGTATTGCAAGAAGCCCTCCCTGAGGACGTCGCCGCGCACAGCGTCATCCTCCCGAGCAAACCGGCGGCGCTCCATCGCAGCCTCGCCGCGGGGGACGAGCCCGCCGACACGATGGCATTCGTCAATCACTACCGCGCCGGGGAGGTCTATCCGAACGAGCGGAGCACCCTCGGCATCCTGTTGACCAGTCCCGCGGACGGTGCGGAATACTCACTCGATCACCCGTTCGTACGCCGCGAGATCGAACGCATCTCGACCACCATGGGCCTCGATGCGCCGCTGACCGACGGCATGGTCGGGACCACCGTGCTCGACCCGCAGTACTACGGCTCCTTCGGTGAACCGCACGGCGCTCTCTACGGTGCTGCGCGACCGCTGTGGATGAGCGGGCCGCTCCATCGGCCGGCTCACCACGACCTGCGGGCGCCGTGGCTCTGGCGGGTCGGGGCATCCGTTCATCCGGGCGGGGGGATACCGGCGGTTCTCGGAGGGGCGATGATCGCCGTCTCAAAGCTGCTCGCGAAGCATCCGGCCTGACTCGGGCGCGTGTCGGAGTGCGGCGGACCCGGCCACCGGGCTGCTGCGCGTCATAGGGTTGCGCGTATGCCCGAGACCCATCCCGACGGCTTCGTGCCGGGCGCGGCCGTGACGAAGTACACCGGCGTCTACAACGCCGACGGCGGTCTCGTCGGCGAGGCACGGTACGTGATCGGTCATCTCTTCGGCACCGCCGAGTGCGCACTCTGCGACATCACGCACTCGCCGGTGCGTCGGAAACCCGAGTGGAATCGCATGGTGACACGACTCGGGGTGCCCATCGTGGTTCTGCACCGCAACGAGCTCGACGAGCAACTCCGCGCCGCGGCGAGTGGGGTCGATTTACCCGTGGTCTTCGCGCATCGAACGGACGGGTCGATCGACGTGGCCCTCACCGCGGCCGAGCTGGCGGATCTCGCTGGTTCGGTCGACCGATTCGAGCGCGCGCTCACCTCCTCCTCGGCCGATCGCTGACCGAGGGTTGGTCGTCGCCCCCTACCGAGGCGCAGTCTCCTCCAGCACCGCCGCGAGCCGGTCGAGGGCTTGCTGTTGTTGCGCGTTCAGAACATCCGTCATGTAGTCGCTCAGCAGGCTCACGGATGCTCCGAGCTCGAGCGGATCCGACTCGCCCAGCAGAACGGGTGCGAGTTCCTCCGCAAGATCCTTCACGAGCGCCGTGATGTCGTCGTCCGTGCTGCTCGGCCCAAGAGTGCCAAATCGTGCGATCAGGTCGGCCACCGCCGGAACCACCGTCGATTCGCTGACTCGCTCATAGAAGCGGACGAGCCCAGGCATACCGTCTTCTCCGACGAGGTGCGCGAGGAGCACCGACTGATCGCGATCGATCTTCGCCAGCTCGGGCGACGGGCCCACCGCAGCGAAAGCGGCGAGAAACGGCGCGAGTTCGGGGGGAAGATCCGGGAAGGCATCGTGGGCACGGATCCGCGCGATGAGCTCTCGCTGACCGGCGATCCGTTCGATCTGCGCTGCCAACTCACTGTCCAACTCGTCCAGCAGCGCGCCGGCGTCATCGTCCGCCTCGTCGAGGATGGCCGGCATCCGTTCCAGCGGTATGCCGAGCGCGGCGAGGCGCCGGATGCGCAGCACGCGGATCAGGTCATGCACGTCGTAGTCGCGGTAGCCGTTGCGGCCGCGCTCGGGCTCGGCGAGGACGCCGACCTGGTGGTAATGGCGCAGAGCCCGGACGGTGACCCCGGCCATCCGCGCCAATTCCGCGCTATGCACTCCCGACCACCGCCGTCCCGTCATCCTCCGGCTCTGCACCGGGCTCCAGGTTACGCATCGAGCGCGCCGCCAGTCCGAGAATGAGGGCGATCAGCCACAACCCGGCGAGCACGATCGCCGCAAGGTTCACCCCCGCGTATTCGGTGAGCACCGCGGCAGCGAGGATTCCGGCCGATGGGGCGGCGGTCATGACGGCGTTCTGCGTTCCCATGACCCGCCCACGCAGGTGCTCCGGGATCCGCTCGATCATGAGCACTCCGATCAGACTGCCGAAGAGTCCGCTCGACAGCCCCACGACGAAGGCTCCCGCGAACACGGCCCACACCGAGGAGAGGCTCGCGATGATGCCGAAGCCGACGGTGCTGCCCAGCAAACCGGTCAGGAACCAAACCCGTCGACGGCCCCGTGTGCCCGCGACGGCGTAGATCGTGCCGCCGAGCAGCATCCCCCCGGCGAGCGCGGTCAGGACGAAGCCGAGCAGTCCGGGCTGGTCCTCGAGCGTGAAGTAGACGGGCAGGATCAAGCCCTGGAGGGAGGCCAGCACGATGAGGGACACCGCGCTGAGCACCGTCGTCACAACGAGGAATCGGCTGCGGAACAGCACCCGCCAACCATCCCGGAGTTCCGACCATCCGTTGCCCGCGACGGCCGCCTCTCGAGCGTTCGTTGTGTCGATGCGCCCGACGCGGTGCGGGATGAGGAGGGTCAGGAGCGTCGCTGCGAGTGACGTCGCTGCGGTGACCCACAGCACGGTCGATCCGTCGAAGAGAACCATGAGCGTGCCTGCCACCGCGGGGCCGAGCAGCAGCGCAATCGCACCGAGCGCCTCGCGGATTCCGACCAGGCGCTCCGCGGAGACCCCGCTGTGCCGCACGATCGCGGGAAGCAGGGCATCGCGCGCGGTCATTCCCGGAACATCGCCGAGCGAACCGATGATTCCGAACAGGATGAACCAGCCCAGACTCAACCCCGAGATCAGATCGATCACGGGGAGAGCGGCAACTGCCGCGGCCGACACGAGGTCGGTGACGACGGAGGACGTGCGGCGGTTGATCCGGTCGATAACCACGCCCATGAGCAGCCCGGCGAGGATCGCGGGGATGGCGGTTGCTGCTGCGACCGCGCCGCCGCCGAGCGCGCTGCCGGTGACCTGCAACACGATGAGCGGCAGGGCGACTCCGGCGATCGAGTTGCCGAGCAGGGAAAGCAGGTAGGACGACAGATAGGCGACGGGGATGAGCTTCATGCACCCCGTCACGACTATGACGTAGGGGCGGAGTCAAGCCACGGCTCGTGTCGCGAGCTGATCATCGCGTGACATGGAACGGGAGCCATCCCGAGCGAGAGGGCGCTCTTCGTGTTTGCATCGCTAGGGTCGCAGAATGGCCGACCTCGAGCCAATGCATTTCGACGGCATGGCGGGAGACTATACAGCTGCGCGACCGCCCTACCCAGCGGACCTGTGGCGTGATGTCTTCGCAACCGGAGTCGTCGCTCCCGTGGCGCAACGTCTTCGGCGATGCCGCAGCAGACGTCACGCCCTCCCGCCGCGAGGTAGAACGCATCGTCCAGAGCCGCGACGCCGCCCGCTCAGGAGACCCGGAAGACCTCGGAGCGACGGTCCGGAAGCTGGTTCATACCGGCTTGTTCACCATCGACGAGACCCATCGGTACCGCTGGACGATCGAGATGACGACCGACCAGGTCCGCGAGCTGTTCGGCACCTTCAGCGACTGGACCGACGACGAGGCAGAGGAGGCTTCCCTCGTCGTCGCCGCTGTAGGAACCGCTCAGAGATGTCCACCCGTATGCGACGGTTTCAGGGCAGGACGAGACGAAATGTCCATGTTCGGCATGAGCCAGTGGCACGCAACTTGTCCATCTCGAGGTTCGCTCGGAGGCCGTACAGGACTCGGTAGGTTTCACGTATGGCGAAGAACCGGAAGATCGAGCAGCAGATCGCTGTCTTTGGAGAGAGCGGCAGCGGCAAGACCGTCCTGGTCTCATCGTTCTATGGGGCGACTCAGCAGCAGGCGTACAAGGCCGAGCACCCTTACGAGGTGGTCGCGGATAAGCAGTCCCAGGGTCGCTCCTTGTACCAGGCGTACCTCGGCATGCGCGGGTCTGCGACCGTTCCGCTCACTACCCGCTTCGACTCGGAAACCTATGCCTTCACGGTTAGGGCAAAGGACTCTCCGCAGGGGAACGACGAGAAGCGTCGGCCCTTCGATGCAGTGCAGATCGTCTGGCATGACTACCCCGGCGAGTGGTTCGCTCAGGATCTCGAGGGACCCGAGGCAGATGCGCGTGTAGCCACATTCCGGCGGCTCCTTCGATCGGATGTCGCTCTTCTCCTCGTAGATGGGGAACGGCTCGTCGACAACGCTGGAGAGGAGGAGCGGTACTTGAAGTCGCTCCTCGCCAATGTGAGCAACGGTCTCCGCCTGATGCGAGACGATCTGCTCGCGGGAGGCAAGAAGTTCGTCGAGTTCCCCAGGATTTGGGTACTCGCGCTCTCGAAGTGCGATCTGCTCCCGGACATGAGCGTGATCGATTTTCGCGACCTCGTGATCGACAAGGCCACCCATGAGCTCAACGAGCTCGAGAGCACGCTCGCGAGCTTCATCGAGGCACCCGAAGCATTGTCAGTGGGCGAGGACTTCATCTTGCTCTCGTCCGGAAAGTTCGAGCCCGGCAAGATCGAAGTCACGGAGCGCGTGGGGCTCGACTTGATCCTTCCACTCGCTGCCATGCTTCCGTTCGATCGTCACGTCAAGTGGGCGAAGGGGATGACGGATCGGGGCAAGGTATACGAGCACCTTGTCGCGGGAGGTGTCTCGATGGCCGCCGCGCTCGGAGGACTGGGCTCCCTGGCCACGAAGCTCGCCGGCAAGGACAACAAACTTCTGACCTCCCTCGGCCTCATCCTGACGCACTTCGGCTCTGCGATTGAGGATCTGGCGAAGATGGGCGGCGACAAGCTGACAGCGGCGAACCGAGACGCGGTCTCGAAGCATGAGAACCTGCGGAGCACTCTCACGGGCTTCCAACTGAAACTCGATGAAGCCGAAGCCGACGAGGTCTTTCTCCGGAGCAGTCGGTGACGTTCATCTGGGCGACGCGCGGTAGGACCTGGGGATTTCGGTTCTTGCTCGATGCCGGCCTTGACGATCCGCGGGCGGAGTACCTCCGCCATTTCACCGGTGTCGAAAATGTGATGCGCGCCTTTAGGAGGGACGGCGACGTCGTCGTCGCACGCTTCGCCGACCCGCTGGAGCGGCGCGACTCCGCCGGACGCGTTATCCCTCACGAGTTCGTTGTGTTCTCACCTACCTCCGACTCAATCTCGTCAGTAGAGGACGCAATTCGAGAGCTTTGGCCGTTAGTCGAGGAGACCTTCGATCGCGTCTGGGACCGACCAGCGCCTCCGGAGAGACGCTGACGTCGCGACGGGCCGGCCAGTCGATGTTGCTCCGGCATTTCTAGTTTGACCACCGTAGGCGCCGGAGCTGTTATCCGCGCGAATTCTGTTCGATCAGGCGCAGAAGTAGTTCAGGCGGCGTGTTCTTGTTGAGGAGCAGGGCCTCGCGAGCCTCGTGCCCACCGTATGTCGCGACGTAAGCGAGTGCCTCAGCTGAGGCTTGATCGTTCGCAGCGACGGCGGCAAGGGCCTGCGGATTCCGGCTCGCCGCCGCGGCCATGATCCAACGTTGGTCCGTCCCCTTGGCTAGGCCGATGAGCATCGACTCCGGGAAGTTCGGATGGGAGATCGCAAGCTTGATCATGTCCTCGTCCTTCGTCCCGCCGTACGCGACCTGGCGGAGGAAGATTTCGGGCGCGTGCGGGTTACGAACGAGCGCATTTCCGACCGCATCATTGAGATCGCGCTGCTCACCGAAACGAGGTCGCGCCGCTACCGCCTCAACGACATCCCTGTCAGTCGATCTTGCAAGCCGAACGAGCAGATCACCCTTCGTGTAGTAGTCCTTGGCAACGAGGAGGGTTGTCTCGATGTCTCCCGCGCTTGCCAGCTGTTCGAGGATGGCGATCGGGAGTTCCCCGTAGCGCGCGGCCAGGGTCCTCCAAGTCTCGGGACCGCCCGTCTGGATCATGTGCTGGAGCGCGGCTGCTGAGATTTCGAGGCCACCGAACACGTGATCTAGTTCGCTGATCGACGTAAGCACAGCCGCTCGGACTGACGGGTGCTCATCGAATGCCATGCGGCTACGAGCGGGCTCGGACAGCGCGACCCAGAACGCGCCTGCGTTCGAAGCGACCGCGGTGCGCACTTCCGGATCAACATCTTGGGCGAGCGACTCAAACCCATCGCGATACGCGACCTCACGAGGTTCTCGCGTATATCCGGAACGCTCGTGCTCGCGAATCGCCGAGTCTGGATGGGAGGAGCCTGCGGCGGCAATGCGAACAAGACGTTCGGCGTCCGCCGCGAGGCGCGCGAATGCAGCAGGTGGCGTCGAACGATTCTCGGCGACTGCCCGGCGGACTGCATCCGCCGGATCGTTGGCGAGTTCGTCGAGGATCTCAGGCGCTGCGTCTGGATTGGTGGCAAATCCGATCCGGTCCGCTTGACTGTCCTCCCGCTGCCAACTCCGGCGCGAGATCTCGCGCCGAACCTTGCGCGCCATGTCGGCTTTCGCGGCGGCCGTTGCGCTGCCATCCCAGATTGTCCATGTGGTGGTGTGACCATCGTCACGTTCGCTGCGCGTCGTCGTCCGACGGGCTACCCATTCGCCGTCGCTGAGAAACTCGAGAGTCCCGACCCTGGAGCCACTGTTATCAACGATGTCGGTCAGAATGCGTTCACGGGACCCCTCAAGATCGCGAGGTACCCGATCAGGGTCTCCCTTCATCCAAAGCTCGCGATGGGCGCTGCGAGCCACAGCCTCCAGCACATCCGGAGAGGCTTTCTCGTTCCTGGCGACAGCGGCCCACACACGGGCCTCCTCTGCGAGGCGTCGCTCATCGCGGGGAGAGGACGACCGCGCAAATACCCCCGCGACCGAGTTGACAAGCACGGTCAGAGCTTCATCGGGAGTGTTCGAGTTTCCCCCAGCCGATATGAGAGGTTCGAGCGGGAAAGTGTCACGCTCGGTGCTGTACGCGGGTCTCGCAGGTCGACCAGCTCGACGAGCGAGCTGGTCGTTCACAATCTTCGTGAGCACTGGTCCTGTGGCTGATGCGTTGGCTGCCACAGCTGCGACGACGTCAGCAACATCATCCACCGCGAGCCGCATCAACAGCTCTGGCGGCATGGACACGTTGCCTGCGACGGCCTTTCGCACGGCGTTGTCTGCGTCAGCGACGAGGTTGACGAGACTGGAGACGGGCATTCCCTGAATCCGCGCCGCAGCCGCTCGAATGTTCGGTGCAGAATCTAGGGCGAGTATCTTCAGCACGTCCGAAGGTGTGGCCGATCTCGACGCAACCGCAAATCGGACACTTGCACTTGTGTGCTCCGCAAAGCGCCGCAACACGTCAGCCGGCGTAGACGCCTCCTTGGCGTAGTCACGAAGAAGATCCTCTCCAGCCGTATCGAGAATGGCCAGAACGAGCTCAGGCATCAGCTCGGGTGGCGTTCGCGGGTTTCGCGCGATGGCCTCTAGAAGTACCGGGTCTTCTTCTTGCGCGAGGCGCCGAATCTCGGCGCTGTCCTTCGCCAGTCGCGCTCGAGCCACACCCGCGACCCCTTCCGCAGAATCGTTCGCGAGCTGCTCGAGGACGGCCTCCTTAGCCTCGATCCACCGATGGGGAGGCTT
>NZ_HG779712.1:0-5516 GCF_000582705.2 Microbacterium sp. C448 | reverse complement strand
TCGGTGACGCGATCCCCACACTCGGCGGACTGTTGCTGCCCGGCACGGCGGCAGTCCAGCCCCCCGTTCAGCTCGACGACCCGGAACTCGCGGAGGCCGCGGCATCCGTCGCTCGTATCACCGGAGTGGCATACGCCTGCGGGCTGAGTTCGAGTGGCTCCGGTTTCGTCATCGGCGCCGACCGTGTCGTGACGAACGCTCACGTCGTTGCGGGCGTCGATCGTCCGGTCGTCGAGCTGCCCGGCCGCGAGGCGCGCGACGGCCGGGTCGTCTACTTCGATCCCATCGGTGACATTGCCGTGATAGCCGTCGACGATCTTGACGCGGAACCCCTGGATGTCGTTCCCGTGCTGCCCGCGGGTTCGTCGGCGGCCGTGCAGGGCTATCCGCACGGCGGACCCTTCGAGTCCATGTCGGCAGCGGTCCTCGCGGTCGGGACGGTACCGGTGCCGGACATCTACGACGAATCCTCGAACCTCCGCGAGATCTACACACTCGAGGCGAACGTGCGGCCCGGAAACTCGGGTGGCCCGTTGCTGACCGCCGACGGAGATGTTGCGGGCCTCGTCTTCGCGCGCGGCGGGGAGCAGGAGAGCCGGGGCTACGCGTCGACGTCGACCGAACTCGCTCCGATCGTCGAGGGCGCCGCGGGATGGCAGAGTCCGGTGTCGTCCGGCAGCTGCACGCGCTGACCCCGCTCGCCCCCGCTCGCTCTGGCTTCAGCCAGCGAAACACCCCTGCTGCGACGAAACACCCACGGGCGCGAGGTGTTTCGTCGCACCAGGGGTGTTTGGGGGAGTGTGTGGGCGCGGGGCGCCCCTGGGTTGTTCCGCGTGTCGCCGAAAGGGGATGCGGCGCGGGGCCCCTCGGTGGGTATGCTGGCCGCGTCGGGCCTCCGGATTCGGCGATAACTGAACACCGGCCCTATGACCCCTTGCGGGAGAGCCCCGGCACCGCTTCGCGCCGGGCACCGAAGGAGCAAGCCTCCCCGCCAATCTCTCAGGTATTGCGTACCGCGGGGGTCGGGCCACTCTGGAAAGCGATCCGCTCGTGCGGATCCGCCGACGGTGAAAGCCGAGTCATCCTGATCGATGTCTCGGCGAAACTCTCAGGCAGATGACAGAGGGGGAGTTCACCGGGCGTCGATCGGCGCCCGCCCGCACCACCACGGGAGAACTCATGCCAGACCCCACCCCGCCGACGACGGCCCCACCGGGCGATGCTGCGCGCTCGCCCGAACCTCGTCGAACGGTACTTGCCGAAGCCCACGAGCGGCTCGGCGCATCCTTCACCGACTTCGGCGGGTGGTGGATGCCGGTGCGCTACAGCTCGGAACTCGCCGAGCACCACGCCGTCCGTACAGCCGCAGGCCTGTTCGACATTTCGCACATGGCCGAGTTCATCGTGAGCGGCGAACGCGCGGGCGAGTTCCTCGACTACGCGCTGTCGGGGCGGCCCTCCACGATGCGGCTCGGCAAGGCCTCGTATGGCTTCGTGTTGACCGAGAGCGGCGGCATCGTCGACGACGTCATCGTCTACCGCCTCGGCGACGGCCACTACGTCGTGATCGCGAACGCCGGGAATCGGGATGCCGTGGCCACCGCGCTGGCGGAGCGCGAGGCATCCGTCCCTCCTCCCGCGCCACCGACACCGTCCGAGCCCGGCGCTGACGTCTACTTCGGTTTCGTGGCGGGAGCCACGGGCTTTCGTGTGGAGGATGTCTCGGACGACCTCGCGCTCATCGCGGTGCAGGGCCCGGCATCGGTCGCCATCCTCGCCGCGACCGAGGGGCTCGACGAGTTTGCGCCGAGCCTCGGTGACCTCGGCTATTACGCCGCAGCGGCCGCTCGGTTCGATGGGGCTCCGGTGTTCGTCGCCCGGACGGGCTACACAGGCGAGGACGGTTTCGAGCTCGCCGTGCCCGTTGGTCGGGCCGAGGAACTCTGGAACGCGCTCCTTGAGGCGGGAGAACCTCTCGGACTCGTGCCGGCCGGGCTTGCCGCACGCGACACCCTCCGGCTCGAGGCCGGCATGCCGCTCTATGGGCACGAGTTGTCGCGGAGCATCCGTCCCGCTCAGGCGGGTCTCGCGCGCGCGGTTGCGAGCGACGGGGACTTCGTGGGTCGCGAGGGCGCCAGCGCGGCGTTGGCTCCGGATGTTCGTGTGCTCGTCGGCCTCGCTTCGGAGGGCCGCCGGGCCGGGCGTGCGGGCTATGCCGTGTTCGACGGCGACGGACCGGCCGCGACCGAGGTGGGCGAAATCACGAGCGGCGCGCTCAGCCCGACGCTCGGGCATCCGATCGCCCTCGCCTACGTCGACCCGGCCGTTTCGACCCCCGGCACGCAGCTCTACATAGATGTCCGCGGTACGCGCATCCCCGCGACCGTCACACCCACCCCGTTCTACCGGAGGAAGAAATGACCGATCTCACCGCCCTGTCCTACACCGCCGAACACGAGTGGATCTCGATCGACGGCGATATCGCGACCGTCGGCATCACCGACTACGCCGCCGAGAAGCTGGGCGACGTCGTGTTCGTCGAGCTGCCGACCGTCGACTCGGGCGTGAGCGCCGGGCAGGTCTGTGGCGAGATCGAATCCACGAAGTCGGTCGGCGAACTCTACGCGCCCCTCACCGGCGACATCGTCGCGGTCAACGAGGCCGTCGCGGACGACCCGAGCCTGATCAACTCCTCGCCCTTCGAGGACGGGTGGCTGCTGAAGATCCGCATCGACGCGTCGCAGCCGGCGGAGCTTCTCGACCGAGCCGCATACATCGGCCTGACGGGTCAGGCTTCGTGACCGTGTCTCCCGGCGGCGCTTTCGCGGCGCGCCATATCGGGACGGATGCGGCGGCCCAGGCCGTGATGCTCGACACCCTCGGCTACCCGAGCGTTGACGCGTTGCTCGATGCCGCTGTGCCGGGCGCGATCCGCGTCCACGAACGCACGACGAGCGACATTCCACCCGCAGCGACGGAGGCTGAAGCGCTCGCCGAGCTGCGCGAACTGGCCTCGACGAACCGCGCGGCACGGCCGATGATCGGGCTGGGCTACTACGACACCTTCACGCCGTCCGTCATTCAGCGGAACGTGCTCGAGAACCCGTCCTGGTACACGGCCTACACGCCGTATCAGCCCGAGATTTCGCAGGGTCGTCTTGAGGCACTCATCACCTTCCAGACGATGGTGACCGACCTGACGGGCCTCGACATCGCCGGTGCCTCGATGCTCGACGAGTCCACGGCGGTCGTGGAAGGGATGCTCGTCGCCCGGCGTTCGTCGAAGTCCGGCTCGAATGTGTTCTTGGTCGACGCGGACGCGCTGCCGCAGACGCGCGCTCTGCTGGAGTCGCGCGCCGCGGCTCTGGGGATCGAGCTGCAGACGATCGACTTCGCCGCGCACGCCTCGGTCGCCCCGCGAGAGCAGCGAGTCGAAACGTCCGATCTGCCCGAGGCTTTCGGTGCCCTCATCCAGTACCCCGGCGCGTCCGGCCGCGTGTGGGACCCGTCCCACGCCATCGCCGCCGTGCAGGCACAGGGCGGACTCACGGTCGTCGCGGCGGACCTGCTCGCGCTGACCCTCATCGCCTCACCCGGCTCGCTCGGCGCGGACATCGCGGCGGGTACGACCCAGCGGTTCGGCGTCCCGCTCGGCTACGGGGGCCCGCACGCGGGCTACCTCGCCGTGCGCCAAGGCCTGGCTCGCCAGCTGCCGGGGCGTCTGGTCGGTGTGTCTCGGGACGCCGCGGGTAACCCCGCCTACCGTCTCGCGCTGCAGACGCGCGAGCAGCACATCCGCCGCGAGAAGGCGACGTCGAACATCTGCACCGCACAGGTGCTGCTCGCTGTCATGGCGGCGATGTACGCGGTCTATCACGGTCCCGAGGGCCTTCGTGCGATCGCGGAGGATGTCGCGGGCAAGGCGGAGGCACTCGCCACCGCGCTCCGGGAGTACGGTCTGACGCTCGAGTCGGATTCGTTCTTCGACACGCTCCGGGTCTTCGTCCCGGGCGACGCCCACCGCGTGATCGAGCGCGCCCGTTCCCGCGGATACCAACTGCTCTGGGTGGACGGCGCGACCGTCGGGGTATCGGTGGACGAGACCACGACTTCGGCAGACCTCGCCGCCGTGGCCTGGGCGTTCGGTCTCCCCGACGGCGCACTCCCCGCGCCCGAGGGTGCCCGTTCTACGCGCGAGGGTGCCCCTTCCACACGCGAGGGTGCCCTCCCGACCGATCTGCAGCGCGAGGACGAGTACCTCACGCATCCGGTCTTCCATGCGCACCGCAGCGAGACCGCAATGATGCGCTATCTGAAGACGCTCGCCGACCGCGACTACGGGCTCGACCGCGGCATGATCCCGCTCGGCTCGTGCACGATGAAGCTGAACGCGGCAACCGAGATGGCAGCCGTGTCGTGGCCCGAGTTCGCGCGCGTGCACCCGTTCGCGCCCGAGGCGGACGTGCGCGGATACCTGGGCCTGATCGAACAGCTCGAGACCTGGCTTGCCGAGGTCACGGGCTACGACGCCGTCTCGCTGCAGCCGAACGCTGGGTCGCAGGGGGAGCTCGCGGGGCTGCTGGCGATCCGCGGATACCACCGTTCGCGGGGCGACCTCGGCCGCGACGTCTGCCTGATCCCGTCATCGGCGCACGGCACGAACGCGGCTTCGGCTGTGCTTGCCGGAATGCGCGTCGTCGTCGTGGCATGCGACGAGGCCGGCAACGTCGACCTCGATGACCTGCGCGCCAAGATCGAGGCGCACGCCGCGACGCTCTCCGCGCTCATGATCACGTACCCCTCGACCCACGGTGTGTACGAGCACGATGTACTCGACATCACGCAGGCCGTGCACGACGCGGGCGGGCAGGTCTACGTCGACGGCGCGAACCTCAACGCGCTCCTCGGGTACGCGCGGTTCGGCGATCTCGGCGGCGATGTGTCGCACCTGAACCTCCACAAGACTTTCGCGATCCCGCACGGCGGTGGCGGACCCGGTGTCGGCCCGGTCGCGGCGAAAGCGCATCTGGCACCGTTCTTGCCGGGGCATCCGTTCTCGCCGCGTGCAGACCACGCGGGCGGGTTCGTTTTCGACGGTGCGCCGATTTCGGGGGCGCCCCACGGTTCGGCGGGGATCTTGCCGGTGTCGTGGGCCTATGTCCGGATGATGGGGGCTGAGGGGCTGCGTCAGGCCACGGCCGCGGCGGTCCTTTCCGCGAATTATGTGGCGGCCCGCCTGCGCGCGCACTTCCCGGTGCTGTACACGGGTGAGAACGGGCTCGTCGCGCACGAGTGCATCCTGGACCTGCGGCCCCTGCGCGAGGCGACGGGGATCACCGTCGACGATGTAGCGAAGCGCCTGATCGATTACGGATTCCACGCGCCGACGATGTCGTTCCCCGTGGCGGGCACGCTCATGGTCGAGCCCACCGAGAGCGAAGACCTCGCCGAGCTCGAGCGATTCGTCGAGGCCATGATCGCGATCCACGCCGAGGCGCACGCTGTGGCGGCGGGGG
>NZ_HG779711.1:0-10462 GCF_000582705.2 Microbacterium sp. C448 | reverse complement strand
AGGATGCGGCATCAAACCTGGAGCGCTTCATGGCACGATCAACGCACCGAAATCATTCAGCATCGCCGCACTGATCGCCCCGGACCTGGCACGCGAGTTCGAGGCGCTGCAGGATCGGTTGCGGGATCGGATCATCACGACTTGGCAGGCCGAGCTGAACGCGCGCCGCGGCGCGGGTGGCAGGTTCCGTGAGCCCTTGCAGCGGGTCGAGGTTGTCGAGTTGCAGCATCGTCGTTCCAGGGCGTTGGACCCGCACGTTCATCGGCATCTGTGGCTGAGCGTGAAGGTGCAGGGCGAGGACGGGAAGTGGTCCAACGTGGACTCCCGGGTCGCGATGAGGCTGCACACCCTGATCAACGCCGAAGGCGAACTCGCCGCCCGCACCGACCCGCAATGGGTCGCGGCGCTGGCCCGCCACGGATTCACGCTGAACGCCGAGGGCGAGATCGCGGAGCTCGCTCACGCGGTCCGCCCGCTGTCGCGCCGGTCGACGCAGATCGAGGCAAACCGGGCTGTACTGCTGGTTGAGTGGCGAACCGCGCACCCGGGGCAGGAACCAAGCCCAGATCAGATGCACCGGATCGACCGACTGGCGTGGGCGAAAGCCCGACCAAACAAGCCTGGTGATCTCGACGAAGCTGCCTGGGAAGAACTCATCGCAGGCGAACTGGCCGCGATCGACCCGGGGATCCTGCGAGGTCGTGCCCCGGTGCCGGTGCAGGCCGGGACAATCGAGGATCTGGATGTGGCGTTGTTGGCGGCGCGGGCGATTGTGGATGCAGACGCGCGGGCCGCGTCTTGCGGGGGCCGGTTCAGCCTGGTCGACGTGCACGCTGGCGCCACCCGCGCCCTCGCGGCAACCGGGATCGTCGTCCCCCGCGAATCGCTCCAACCCGTGCTCGAGCAGATCATCGAGCGCGCGCTGACGCTGACGGTGGATCTGCTGGCTGCGGAAGAGGAACGGCCCGCGCACGTGAAGCGGCTGATGGCATCGACCACAGCCGCACTCAAGACCGAGCTCGCCGAGCGCTTCGACGCCCTCACTCGGGCGGGCGCCGCGGTTGAGCCCACCCTGATCGTCGCCGCGGCAGAAGCGGTGCTGCGAGAGCACGTCGAACTGGATAGCCGCCAGGTGCAGGCCGCCGCCGCAATCGCCGGGACCGACAGGTTGGTATCGGTGACTGGGCCTGCCGGCGCTGGAAAAACGACCATGCTGCGCGCCGCAAAAGAGGCGCTTTCGCAGCGCGGCGACCGGATGGTGGTGGTCGCACCAACGAAGAAGGCCGCCTCGGTCGCCGGCCGAGAGATCGGCACGTCTGCCTCAAGCCTGCACGCATTGTTGAGCGATCACGGGTTCCGCTGGGGGCGTGACGAGTCGGGTGCCGATGTCTGGACCCGACTCCATCGGGACGAAATCGACCCGACCACCGGGCTTCGCTACGCAGGGCCGCGCCGGTTCCCACTCCGGGCGGGGGATCGAGTCGTGGTCGACGAAGCCGGCATGGTCGACCTACACACCGCGAACGCCCTCGCGATCGTGGCGGCCGAGACCGGGGCCGGGATCGCGATGGTCGGCGACCACCTCCAGGCCCGGCCCGTCGGACACTCCGGTGCGATGGCGACGATGACCCGCCGTGCCACCGCCGTTGTCGAACTCACCGTCGTACATCGATTCCACGACCCGGAGTACGCCGAACTGACCCTGCGCATGCGTGAACCAGGTTCCAAGGATGAGGCGCTCGCGGTCGCGTCCGACCTCGACGCTCGCGGGCTCATCCACTGTGTCGCAGACCAAGCCCAGGCGCGCGAGGTGATGGTGGAGGCGTACTTCCGCGCCTCGGCGGGCCAGCGTCGGATGGCATTGGTGACCAGCACGAACGAGGAAGCGGACGCGATCAATGAAGCCATCCAGCAACGCCGCATCGACCACGGGCAGCTCGCGCTGAGCCGGATCGCGGTGGGACAGGCGGAGCAGCGACTCCTTGAAGGCGACATCGTTCAAACCCGCCGCAACGACCGCCACGCCAACGTCGAGAACAGGGCCCTGTGGGTCATCCGCAAGCTCACCTGCACCGGGATCGAACTGGTCAGCCTCAACGACAGCGCCGACGTCCGCACGGTCACGCGTGAGTACGCAGCCGACCATGTGCATCTCGCGTACGCGTCGACGGTGCACGGCATTCAGGGCGAGACCACGGATGCCGCCGTTGTGGGGCCGGGTGTCGACGCGGCCGGCCTCTACGTTGGAATGACTCGAGGCCGCACTCGCAACGAAGCGCTCGCGATCGCCCCCACCGCTGCCGCGGCCCGCGCGCAGATCGCGGACAGTATGTTCCGCGGCCTCCGTGAAGTCAGCATCAACGACTCCATCCGCGCTGCCCGCATCGAGCTGGGACGCGCCGCCCGCACCCCCCACAACGTTGCCGATACCCCGCCCGACCTGTGGAGCGCTCAACAAAGTCCAAGTCGCGAACTCGAGCGATACCAGTTGGAGCAACTGAATAAGGGGCTCCATGCGACGAAACAGGCGCTGATCGAGCTGGACCGCCGCATTGCGGATGACGACGCCGGCACGCACGGACACCCCGAAGCCGTGTTGACTGCCGCGCCGATAGTCGCGGCGCGGCAGCAGCTTGTGGCACAGTATGTGGCGGGTGTCGGTGAGTATGTCGAGGCCCGTCACGTTCACGAACAGGCGATTCTCGCCGCAAATGACGCGATGAATGGCAGCGGAGCACCCGCCCCGATCGCTCGGCAGAAGGACACCGAACGACGCCGCGGCGACGCAGACGCGCGTGTCGTGGTTCGGTCAGCATTTGACGGGTCGGACCTCTCGCGCTGACATGGTCGTGGCATCCCCCGCGGTCACTTCTTGGATCGGCCGGATTCGTGACTGAGCGTGCTCAGCCGCATGAAATGGATGTCGATGACCCAACTGAGCTCGTTGGCGCGCATTCGTTTCAGCGGGCTGGACCTTGATGATGAATTGAACCGAGCGGTTCTCCGCGCGTCTCGATCTCGACCCGCTCGACTGGATCATGTCTGGGACCTCAGCCCAGCTGGGCACCGAGTGCCCAACGAGCACCAGGCGTACTGGCTCGACGGAGGCCGCAAGATCATCACACCTGATCGTTGTGTTGGGGGACACCGAAACCACTCGAGCGAATGAATCGAGGTCGTAGCTGGGCACGTCGTCGTAACCCTGGAAGCCAACCTGGCCGGAATGAAATCCGCAGGGTGCGAGCACATCCCACTCAAGTCACTCTTCGGTGAGAAAACCTTCCAACTCCAGGAGAATCGTCACTTCTTTCCCAACCACAAGCCCACCTGTCTCGAGCGTCGCGCTCCAGGTCAGGCCAAAATCCTCTCGATCGATGGTTGTCTTCGCAGAAGCGCCTGCTCGATACACCTTGTCCGTGTCATAGCCAAATCCGCCCAGCTCGACCTGAAATGTAATAGACCGAGTCACATCGCGGATCGTCAATTCGCCATCGACGAGAAACTCATCACCGCTCACTCGAGCGCCGCTTGATACAAATTCCATCGTCGGGAATCGTGCGACGTCGAGAAAGTCGACCGATCGAAGATGGTCGTCGCGGATCTGCAAGTTCGTATTTACGGATGCTGCGTCGACCGTAGCGTGGAGGACGAAATCCAAGGGATTGTCAGACGCAATCAGAGTGGCTGATTTTACACCAAAAGCGCCCCGAACCTTCGAGACCATCATGTGACGAACGTGGAAGCCTACTTCGCTGTGAGTTGGGTCGAGAACCCACTTACCTGCGCGAAAGCCAGGAACCTCGGTGTTGGTCAGCGTCATTGATCTTCCTCTCCATGAAGGGACGGCGGCGCTCACATGAGCCGCTCGGGCAGGCGAGGCAACTACTTCGACTGGGACGAAGCACGTCAGCGTCCAAATTTTGTTTATGTTCGCAGAACACTCTGTTGGTTGTCAAGAACCACTGAACGGTGCGGCTTGCAAGCTATTCCGCATCGAGACACGTCTCCTAACCGCTTCAGCCAGAAAGCGATGGGGCCCGAGAAGAGCGCCCGCAGCGGCAAGTGGGGGCGAGCTTGTCGTAACCGGCCGCGGGTTCGCGCCATCGCCTATCGTCTTCGTTCATCCTCGTTCGACGGTGTTTCGGGCCATGTAGTTGTCGACGTCGTCGTTCACTGGCCGGCCACCCTTCAGTCCGCGGCGTGTGCGGTGTCCGTGCTGAGGAGAGGGTTCGAGGTGTCGGCGATGATGCTGCGCCCATATAGATGCCTACGGATCACGCTCGACGAGTGTGCCTTGTCGCGGCAGACGCGATCCGGCTGTTTGTACGGCCGATCCGGCCGGCGCCTGGCCGCACGGAACTGATCGCTCAGGAGCGAGCAGCGTCGGGAATCGCCGGCTTGAGCAGTGCTGACGCGCACAACAAACGGCAGTCTTGCACAGGTCGGCGATGGACTCTTCGCGCTCAAACCACCGCATGATCGGCCAATCGGGTCATCCGAGGGATCGATACGCAGATCCTCGCAATTCGATTCGGTCGCCCTCCGCGCGTGGTGGATTCGTCGCGCAATTGTGGGGCGGTCGATGGTTAAATTCACACGGACGGCCCACGAGGTCTCGCCGGCGGAGTCCGCGTCGGAAGGAATCCTTCTCGCATCTGGCGCACGTGAAGATGTTCATTTATAGTGAACGAGATCAATGAGGACTGATGTCGGCGAGGGTGCCGACACATGGTCGTCTATCAAAGGAGAGGGATCCAAATGAAATCTGTCCAATCGGCTACTGCGGCGTCAGATGGTGCGCATTCGTTCGTTCCAGAAATCTCACAGCCGAACCTTGACCTCCTCGGCCGCGCCCAATCGCTCTACTCACTTATCCATGAACATGCCCCAGACAGCGATCGTGACCGCCGTGTCTCCGAAGTGGTGATCGATGGGCTGGAAGAACTTGACCTCTTCCAGGTCTGCACTCCTCGTCGCTATGGCGGATTCCAGAGCAATTTTCGAACGCTGTTCGAGCTCACCGCCGAAATCGCACGGGGAGATGGGGGTACAGCTTGGGCGTTTGCGTTGCTCAACTCAAACGCCTGGGGCGTCGGCACCTACTCACGCGAGGCCCAGGACGACATTTGGGGCGCGAATCCGCGTGCACGCATCACCTGGGCAACGAATCCTGCTGCCGGCCCTACCGCATCGGCGCGCAAGGTTGACGGTGGCTATGTAATCAGCGGCCGTTGGCCGTACGCGTCAGGGTCCCTCCACGCACAATGGGTGAATCTCGGGTTCGACGTCGAGATTGATGGCGCACCGGTACGGATGGCGACTCTCGTTCCGATGGACGAGGTCACGCTTGAAGACACGTGGTATGTCGCAGGAATGCGTGGCTCTGGGAGCAACACAGTCGTCGGCACAGAGGTTTTCGCGCCGGACTACCGCACTCAAAGCTATGACAATCTAGCCGAAGGAAACTACGCGTCCGAGTTCACCGATGAGCTCGAATATCTCACGCCTTTGGGCCCCAACTTCAATCTAGTGCTCGTTGGGGCTCAAATCGGACTTGCTCAGGCAGCTCTGGATTATGCTCTCGAAAAGCTTCCGACGCGCGGCGTCACATACACAAAGTATGCAAAGGGGAGCGACGCGCCGACGAACCAGATTGCGGTCGCCGAGGCTGCGAACGCGATTGACACTGCACGCATGCTTGGGCGGCGAGCTTGTTATGACATCGATGCCGCCGCGGTAACCAATCGTGGTCAAATCGATCGGGCAACGCGCGCACGTATTCGGATGGATTCGGCGACCATAGCGGTGCTATGTCGAGAGTCCATCGATAAAATGCTCACTGCTATCGGTTCGGCCGCCTTTGCCTCGGTGAACCCACTTCAGCAGGTATGGAGGGACTCGGAAACGGCAAGCCGTCATGCGGCGGTGAACGTGGGCGTTTCGAAGGAAACGTACGGGAAGTCGCTGCTCGGCATCGACGAGTTCACCATGCTGATTTAGCGAAGGCTCAACCGCTGAGGGCATGGACGCCGCTTCGGTCGTCGACGCGGTGGTCGTGCCCTCAGCCATTGAGTTTCTCAGCGGTAGGCCACGCGTCAGACCGAGGGTCCGGTATTGCAGGGGCCAGCAATTGGTCATCACTCCATCTCGATGCATAGCACACATCCTGTTCGAATGGTCACGACAGTCACTTGTGCCGATTGAACAGCAGGGCTTCGCGGTCGAAGCTCCTGTACAGGTTCAGAGAGCGACCCGCGTGACTCCACAGGGGTGTCAGTCGAGGCGATCCGGCCTGGTGAACTGCTGCCGAAATCGCGCCAGACTAACGGCCACTATGCGATGTTGATCGGCGCGAGGACCACCAGGCCGCTCGCTTCGGGAAGCTCGGAGATGAGCTGCCTTGAACCGGCGGCGACTGACCCATGAACGGGGCGGGCTGTAAAGCCGAGTGTTGCTTTCGGAACTTGCACTCGTTTATTGTGACTACACAGGCTGTGAAAACGTCAGGTAGGACTAAAGTGCATCCGTGCGCTGAACCTGACCTCAGGGTTGAGGAAGGAGGCGTCGATGCGCCGACAACGCTGCCCCGATCCTCCTCGGATATCCAGTAGATCGCGGGAGGGCGAACCGAGACCCTGTCCGAACCCGGTGCGAGCTGAACGGTGTTCCACTGCAGTGAGCTACAGAAGACTTCACTAACCATTTCAGAGCGAAAGGAAGACCGTTCCATGGTCGATAGCAGTTTGCCCCCTGACATCTCCGCCCTCCTGGAGAGGATCGATGAGATCCGCCCGCTGATTGAGAAGAACGCAGCGCAAGGCGAAGCAGAACGACGCGTGTCGCAGGAGTCGATCGATGCCCTCGAGGCAATCGGAGCCTTCCGGGTGACGCAGCCAGCCAAGTATGGAGGATATGAAGGTGATTCTCGTGCGCAGGTCGACGTGGGCGCAGCCGTCGGCAAGGGCGACGGCGGGACTGCCTGGGTCGTCGCGCTCACCAACATCGCGAACTGGCTGACCGCGCTTTATCCCGAGAAGGCGCAGGATGATGTGTGGGGTGAGGATCGCAACGCAAAGGTCTCCGTGGTCCTAGCCACAAACGGTAAGACCCAGCGCGTTGATGGTGGGTACCTCGTCAGCGGGGAGTGGAGCTACAACTCGGCATCGTGGCACACGCAGTGGGCGATTCTCGGGGCCGAGCTCGTCGACGAGAATGGTGACTTCGTTGACACCGCGCAACTGCTGATCCCGCGCTCGGATCTCGGCTTCAAGGACATCTGGCATGTGGCCGGCATGCGTTCGAGCGGAAGCAACGCGCTCAGCGCGACTGACGTTTTCGTTCCCGATCACCGTGTGATGCGTGGGGAACCTGCCTTGCGAGGCACCTACCCTGGCACGACCGAGGACACTCCCGCGGTCTACCGGGCGGGGTGGATTCCCGTGCTGAACATCATTCTCGTCGGCCCGCAGCTCGGCATGGGCCGTGCCGTGCTAGAGAGGGTGATCTCGAAGGCAGACTCGAAAGCCATCGCATACACAAGCTTCGAGCGACAGAGTGACTCGATCGCATTCCAACTCGACATCGCCAAGGCCGCGCTGCTGCTGGAAGCTGCGGAAGGGTTCGCCCACCGCGCCACTGACGAGATCGACATCCCCGCTGCTCAGGGCGTCTATCCGGACTACTTGACCCGAGCTCGAAATCGTGCGTACGTGGGCTGGATCGTCGAGCACACCGCTCGCGCCATTGAGATGTTGCTCACCGCGCACGGGTCGGGAGCTTTCGCGGAAGTGAACCCGTTGCAGCGCCTTTGGCGTGACCAGGCAGTCGCGTCACGGCACGCGTTCGTTCTTCCGGCGCTCGGTTACGAGCTTTACGGGAAGGCCCTTCTCGGCCGCGAAGATGGGGATTCCGTTACGCCTCTGGTTTGAGCCCCCGGCTGGTTCGGGATGGGAGCCACTTCGATCCCGAACCAGCCCCTCCCCCAACAATCGGCATTTGGATCCATATGGCCGAACGAGAAGGGAGACGTCCAAAGCAGTAATCGCTTCTCCTCGCCGGACTGGGGTCTCTTCGCCCGCACACTCACCGCATAGCGATCCAGCGAACTCGCATCGCTGGTGAAGGCGGGCCAAACTGCGTGCGCACTGGGTACCGCACGGCATTTTGTCAGGGGCATCCTTCACATCGTGGTGGTACAGCGAACCGAGGTGCATCATCTCGAGTGCTGTCGCGTCCTCGATGACATCGATACTCAACATCGTCCAGCTGCGGTGATGAGCGCCAACGCCGGCCGCACCCGCTTGCCGACGGCTTCATAGAGGTAGCGGCTCGCGGCGTCGGCAATTCGGTCGGTGACGCCCACCTCTTTGACGAGGCGGTCGACGCGCGCGAGGGCCAACAACGTCGCGATCCTCACCGGCGACTCGCTGTTCTCTCGCGCGAACCAGATCATCGCTCGGCAGGGCGAGCGATGAATTCGCGTCCACGACCATGTTTTCGAGCCGTCGAGCAGCTGGAACGCGACCCCGTCCTTCTCCCCAAACACGACGACCGGCCGCTCGAGCTCTGCCGGGCCCATCGCGAAAATCAGACCCGATTGCGCAGCCGCGGCGATGAGCGAACCAGTCTTGTCGGTGAGTACCTTGAGGTAGATGCCATTGACCTCTCGTCCGACCCGGACGAGCCTGGCAAGATGCCGGGCACCGGATAGCGAACTGGTGCGATGACGATGTCCTACCTCCTGCTCGGATAGCGGACGGATGCAGCACCCGTCTCCCTGCTCGCGCGGATCGACGAGGGATCGAGCGCGTCGCCGGGGTGAAGATCCCTCGATTCTCGACGCTGAACTCCTCGAACTGCGCGAGCACGAAGCGACCGGCGCCACGCTCGACCTTGCCGGCTCCTGGTCGTACGAGGCCGTCGCGGCGCTCGAGGCACTTCCCACTGTGTGGTGGGAGTGGCGCTAACGCGCTTCGCGCAAGCGGTCGGCGATCGTTCCAGCTGATCCAGCCTTGCGGGCGCGCGGGGACGGCCTGGCGCAGAAACGGCTTCCGACTCTCCTGGCTTCGGGTGCTTCCATGCGGCGGCGAACGCAATTGCTTCGCGTGTGGGGTTGACTGCCTCGAGGCGGTCGGGCGCAGCCAAGACGACATCGAGTGTGTCCTGTTCGCGGGAGCGGCCCCGGCTGGTAGGTCTTCGTGGTGTCTATGACGCATCGTCACCCGCAGGGCAGAGGCGCTCGCTATCGGGCGGAGAGTCATGGGGCGCCCCGTTTCACGTCGTCGCCCGACGCTAAGGGACACCCAGGTTCTCCCGTGTGGACGCCGATGATCTGGGCACCGCGGTTCGTGACGGGACCGCCCCTGCGTAGACAGCCGGCCCCAACCGGACTCGCGTCGACAAGCCCCGAGTAATCGTCGCCGACACCATCCTGATCGGTCAGATCAACAGTCCGGCGACTAGCGGGAGGGACGGCCCTCACAGCGACCTGACTCGGTGATTCGTCAAACTCAACCCCGCGCACAAGGCTGGACTTCCGATAAAAAGTAAGTCAGAATAAACACAGGTCGCTGCGACGAGCCGGTCTTGAAATGCTGGCTGGACACAAGGCCCGGATGTGAGAAGTCACAATAAAGTGTTCGCTGCGATGGCACATACGAGAACCGGCTGGACACACACCAAGGATGGTAGAAGTCATGACGTCAGAAAGCCCTACCCCGAAGCACGCGCAGGAGTCGAGCAGTGGGGGTGGCGCTCTGGTCCTGGACACGCTCTCCGCAGACGATTTCCGGGCGATCTTCCGTCGGCATCCTGCTGGCGTGACCGTCGTAACGGCAGACGCAGGAACCGGCCCAGTCGCCCTCACGGCCACATCGGTCGCCTCTATGAGCGCCGATCCGCCGCTGCTAATCTTCTCCGTGTCATCGTCGTCCTCGAGTGCGCGCATCCTGAAAGATGCCAATACTGTCGTCGTCCACTTCATCGGCCCAGACAGCATCGAGATCGCCAAACTTGGCGCGACGAGCGGAATCGACCGATTCGCGGACTCGACCATCTGGTCCCGCCTCCCAACCGGGGAAGTGGTGTTTGATGCGGTTCGCACGTGGATCCGCGCGCGGGTGGTGAATCGGCTGGAGGCGAGCGGATCGACCATCGTGATCGCACAGGCGATCGAGTCGAACTACACGGCGGCAGAACTCGATCAGCAACCGGAGCGCGAAGGACTCGTCTTCATGAACCGAAGCTGGCACCAGGTCGGAGAGCGCTCAGCAATTATCTGAAATCAGGATTGACCGGTAGCACCCACGTTTCAGGCGGTGGACGAAAGCTCGTCCACCGCCTGAAACGTGGGTGCTACTTGGCGTAGGCCGCAGTGATGCTGTGCAGCGCCGCGTCCAGTGCATCGCCATAGGCCATCTCTTCGACCTGATAGACAGACGGGCGCCCCCCCCCAACCCCGGCC
>NZ_HG779710.1:0-271 GCF_000582705.2 Microbacterium sp. C448 | reverse complement strand
AACGCGTTCACAACGTCACGGAGAGCTACAGCTAGGGAGCTCGTACTGCTTCTCACAACTTCCCCGGACGCCCCTGGAGCAGAGGCTCTGCGCGATCGTTTTGGCGAGTTGCTGGGGTACCTCGCCGAGGTCCTGGATTCGGCCGCGGTGGAGGAGGAGCAAAACCGCAGCGACGACAAAGTGAAACGAACCATCAAGAACTTCGCGCGCACGCATACGAGAGGCATTTCAAAGCGGGAGGCTAAGCCTCGATCCACCGATGAGCCTTCGG
>NZ_HG779709.1:0-3847 GCF_000582705.2 Microbacterium sp. C448 | reverse complement strand
GGCTGCTCCCTTCGACAGGCTCAGGGAGCGTGGTTCGTCGCCCGGTCACTGAGCTTGTCGAAGTGACCCGATGCGGGGCGCCCTGCTCAGCGCTCTGCGGCCGCCAGGTTGGCGCGAAGCTCGTCCGCGTCCTGGCGCACGCCATACGCCGGAGTGTCGCGCTCGACACGCCAGCTGTCGGCGAGCGGGCCGATGTTGACCGTGTCGTATCCGAAAGCGTCGTAGAGGTCGGCCACGAACTGCGCTGCCTCGGGTGCGTCGCTCGCCGTGGCGAGAGCACGACGGCCTGGCGTGCCCTGAGGTGCGCCCGCTGTCAGGATCTCTGCCGCGCCGATGTGATTGAACGCCTTGGCGACCTTCGACTCCGGCAGGTGTCGCTGAAGCATCTGCGAGGTCGTGATCTGCTTCTCGTCGAGCTCGAGGATGTGCCCGTCGCGCTCCCAGTAGTAGTTGTTCGTGTCGAGCACGACCTTGCCCGCGAGGGGGGCGACGGGGACGGTGTCGAGCGCCTTCAACGGGACGGTCACGATGACCCACTCGCCGGCCTCCGCGGCCTGCTCCGGTGTTCCGGCGGTCGCGCCGGCGCCGAGCGTGGCGACCAGATCGGCGAGGGTCTCGGGCCCGCGAGAGTTGCTGATCACGACCTCGTAGCCGCGGTCAACCAGCCCCTGCGCGAGTGCCGATCCGATGTTTCCTGCTCCGATGATTCCTACGCGTGTCATGTACGGCCCAACGCCGGTGGGCACGTCGCGCATTCCCTCGTGCACCTACAGTGCTGCGGCCTTCGCCTCGAGAACGGCGCGTTCGCGCGTGTTCGCCGTCAGCCCGGCCGCGGTGAGCAACTCGGAGCGCGCCTCGGACACGCGGCCGAGCCGGGCGAGCAGTTCGCCACGCACGCTCGGCAGCAGATGGGATCCCCGCAGGGCGCCATCCGAGGCCAATCCGTCGACGATGCGGAGGGCGCTCGCCGGGCCCGTGCTCATCGAAACCGCGACCGCGCGGTTGAGCTCGACGATCGGGCTGGGGGCGATTCGCCCCAGCGCCTCGTACAGGATCACGATGCTCTCCCAGTCGGTCTCGTCCACGCTCGGCGCGACGGCATGGCATTCGGCGATGGCTGCCTGGAGGCCGTACGTTCCTCTCCCGCGTCCGCGTCGACCCGAGGCATCCGCTCGCTGGAGCGCCGCGCGACCCCGCGCGATCTGTGCGCGGTCCCACTTCGTACGGTCCTGATCTGCCAGGAGGATGGGCGACCCGTCCGACGCGGTACGAGCGCCGAAGCGGGATGCCTGCAGCTCCATCAGAGCGAGAAGTCCCTGCGCCTCGGGCTCACGCGGAACGAGGCCCGCGAGCACGCGACCCAGGCGAAGCGCCTCGTTCGCCAGATCGACGCGCACCCAGCGGTCGCCCGACGTCGCCGCATACCCCTCCGTGAAGATGAGATAGACCACGCTCAGCACCCCGGTGAGACGCTCTGCCCACGCGGCGGGATCGGGCACCTCGAACGGCACGGCCGCCGCAGACAGCGTCTTCTTGGCCCGAGTGATGCGGGCCTGCACGGTCGCTACGGGCACGAGCAGCATCCGGGCGATCTCTTCCGATGTCAGCCCGCCGACGACACGCAGGGTCAGGGCGACCTGCGACTCGCGCGAGAGAACCGGGTGGCACGCGACGAAGATCAAGCGCAGCACGTCGTCGTCTATCGGCTGCCAGGTGTCGGCGTGGTCCGATCGTTCTGTTTCGTCGGCCAGATCGTGAGCGAGGGCGGCGTAGCGGTCATCCAGCCGCTCGCGCCGCCGCCATCCGTCGATCGCCCGGCGCTTCGCGACGGTGGTCAGCCAGGCTCCGGGATTGCTCGGCACGCCGCGTTCGGGCCACTGCTCGAGGGCCTCGACCACCGCCTCCTGCGCCAGGTCCTCGGCGAGCCCGAGGTCGCCCGTGGCCTTCGCCAGTGTGGCGACGACCCGGGCGCCCTCGATGCGCCACACGGCGTCGACGTGGCGGCGGATGTCTGGCGCCGGGATGTCTGGCGCCGGCTTACTCATTTCGTGCCGAGCTCCTCGCGCCACTGCTCTTCCTTCTGCACGTACTCATTGTCGGCGTAGTCCGCGAAGTCGGTCTCGTCCGTCACGCGCCGCACCTCGAGCTTGCTGCCGGGTCCGAGGGGGCAGCGCTTCGCCCATTCGGCGGCCTCTTCCTTCGAGGATGCCTGGATGATCCAGAACCCGTTGAACAGCTCGTGCGTCTCGCCATAGGGACCATCCGTGACGATCGGGGTCTCGCCGGCGAAGTCGACCACGAAGCCCTCCTTCGCATCGGAGAGCCCCTCGCCCGCGAGCAGCACCCCCGCCTTCATCATCGATTCGTTGTACGCGCCCATCGCGTTGATCACGGCCTCGAAGTCCATGGACTCGTAGTCCTCGACGGCGGCCTCGTTCGACCGCATGATCAGCATGTATTTCGCCATCGTCTGCTCCTCTGTGTCATCTCTGTGCCATCGGCCGATCCCGGCCGCGGGTGGGCGCTCGTGCGTCCTCCTACTATCGCGTCGAACGGCACCGAGCGAAATCGACATCGTCGCGAAAGTTCTTGCAGTCCCGGATGTGGGCCAGGATGGCAACATGCTCTCCATCCCCGAAGTAACCCTCAACGACGGTCACCGCTTCGCCGAACTCGGTCTCGGCACATACGGGCTGCGTGCCGAAGAAGGCATCGAGTCGGTCACTGCGGCAATCGATTCCGGGTATCGGCTGCTCGACACCGCCCTCAACTACGAGAACGAGTCCGAGGTCGGCGAGGGCATCCGCCGCAGCAGCGTCGACCGCGACGAGCTGATCGTCACGACCAAGCTCCCCGGACGCGACCACGGCTACCACGAGACCATCGCGAGCGCCCAAGCCTCGCTGGCCGCCCTCGGCCTCGATCGAATCGACGTGTACCTGATCCACTGGCCGAACCCCCGCGTGAACAAGTACGTCGACACGTGGAAGGCGATGATCCACCTCCGCGACGAGGGTGTGCTGCGCTCGATCGGCGTCTCGAACTTCACGGTCGGGATGCTCGAGCGACTCGCCGACGAGACAGGCGTCGTACCGGCGGTCAACCAGGTCGAGCTGCATCCGTATTTCCCGCAGGCGGAGCTGCGGGCCTATCACGCAGCGCACGGCATCCGCACCGAGAGTTGGAGCCCGCTCGCCAAGCGCAGCGAACTGCTGAACGAGTCGATCGTGCAGGAACTGGCAGAAGTTCACCGCGTCACGCCGTCGCAGATCGTGCTGCGTTGGCACGTCGAGCTCGCGAGCACCCCCATCCCGAAGTCGGCCGACCCCGACCGTCAGCGCGAGAACGCCGATGTCTTTGGATTCTCGCTCGACGCCGAGGATGTCGCCGCGGTCTCGGCCCTCGAACGGGGTCGCCTCTGGGGCGGAGACCCCGAGACGCACGAGGAGTTCTAGCGGGGTTTCGCTCAGCTCGCGTTGAGCGCGACCATCCAGTCGATCCCGAACCGATCGGTGAGCATGCCGAAGCGACCGCCCCAGGGCGGTGTCTCGAACGGCATACCGACGGTTCCGCCGTCGGCCAGCGCGTCCCAGTAGCGCTCGAGTTCGGCCTCGTCGTTCCCGCTGATCGAGATCGAGACGCCCGCCGCGGGCGTGTAGGGCATCGAGCTCGGTGTGTCGGCCGCCATGAGGACGAATCCTGCGGGCGTCTCGAGCTGGCCGTGCATGATCAGGTCGTTTTCGCGGGGATCCTGGCCCATGTCGAACGCGGCGAAGGTATCGAGGTCCAGTTCGCCGCCGAACACCGAGTGGTAGAACTCGAGGGCGGGGCGGGCCTGATCGCGGAA
>NZ_HG779708.1:0-26108 GCF_000582705.2 Microbacterium sp. C448 | reverse complement strand
ATGTACGGGTTGAGGCGGGTCATAACGGTGCTCCTGTCGTGACGCGATTTCCGCGTTTGCGCGGCTCGCTCAGTGTCTTCCGTGCCTCCGACATCCGCAAGAGCCCCGACAATGGGGGGATGCCTCAGCAGAATTGGTCGGGAAACATCCGCTTCCGCGCGCGTGCCCTCGAGTCACCGACGGATCTCGATCAGCTCCGCCGGATCGTGACCGACAACGAACGCGTCCGAGCCCTCGGGTCGCGACATTCGTTCAACGACATCGCCGACACGAATGGCGTTCTGATCGATCTCACCCGCCTGGATGCGCCGTTCGAGATCGACGTGAAATCCCGCTCCGCGTGGGTGCCCGCCGCGGCTCGATACGCCGAGATCGCCTCGGCGGTCGAGGATCACGGGCTGGCGCTCCGCAACATGGGGTCCCTGCCGCACATCTCGATCGGCGGGGCGATCGCGACCGGGACGCACGGATCGGGCGATGGCAACAGAATCCTCGGCGCATCCGTCACCGGCCTGGAGATCGTCCGCGCAGACGGGCGCTTCGAGGTCCTCGAGAGTGAGGATCCGCGCTTCGCCGGTTCGATCGTCGGGCTGGGTGCGCTCGGTATCACCACGCGCGTGCGCCTGGACCTCGTGCCCTCCTTCGATGTGCGGCAGGACATCTTCCTGAACGCTCCATGGGATGAGGTACTCACCGGGTTCGATGCCGTGATGGGGTCGGGTTACAGCGTGAGCCTCTTCATCGCCGACTGGGGGACGGACGTCGTCGATCAAGTCTGGATCAAGTCGGTGGTCGGCACGACCAGCGCCGAGCCGGTGCTTCCCGCCGGGGTGACGGCCGAGCGGGCGACCCGCCAGATCGGCCCCATCGCATCCGGTCCCACCGACTCCGTCACGCCGCAGCTGGGTGAACCCGGGCGCTGGCTCGACCGGCTGCCCCACTTTCGGCGGGACGCGCCACCGAGCAACGCGGGCGACGAACTGCAGTCCGAGTTCTTTGTGGCGCGCGAGGATGCTCCTGCGGCGCTCGCCGTGCTGCGAACACTGGCCGCGAGCATCTCGCCGGTGCTTCTCGTGTCCGAGATTCGAAGCATCGCCGCGGACGATCTCTGGCTCAGCGGAGCCTACGGCCGCGACACGATCGCGCTGCACTTCACCTGGCGGAACGATCCGGACGGCGTGGCGGCACTGCTGCCGACCATCGAGACCGCGCTCGCACCCTTCGACGCACGCCCGCACTGGGGAAAGCTCTCGGCCACGGGCGGCGGCGCATCCGTCGATCGCTATCCGCGCGGGGGAGACTTCCGTGAGCTCGTCCCGGCAGAAGACCCCGAGGGGCGGTTTACGAACGAGTACCTGCGGCGCGCGCTCGATTCTTGAGCGGCGTGGGGCGGACGCTCGCGTCAGAGCTGGATGCCGTGGTTTTCGTCGTTCACGCCGGCGTTCCGCCCGCGCCACGACTCGTACGCGATGAGCCAGCCCAGGGACACCGCGATGCCGATGACGAGTCCCAGCCAGACGTTCGAGAGGCCGAAGCCCACGAGGGCTCCCGCAATGAGCAGACCGATGGTTCCGAGCAGCCACTGCACACGGCCGCGCGGCCAACGCTTCTGTCCTGACATGCCCCCAGCCTAGGGGAGGCGCGTCAGCGTGCCCGGTGATCTTCGGGGTGCAGGCGTGGTCCTCGGCGCTCTTCGCGGGCGCCGCTCATGCGGATCAGCCGGATGGCTCGCTGACGCTGCCCCGCCCACGGCTCGAGCAGTTCGAGCATGCCGTTATCGTCCACGCGGTGACCCGTCAGCGCATAGCCGACCTCGTGGGCCAGGTGGTAGTCGCCGACGCTCACCGCATCTGGATCCCCGAAGGCCCGGATGCGGGTCTCGGCCGCCGTCCACAGGCCCACGCCGCGCACGCTCGTGAGCACACGGTCGCGGTCGGGGCCGTCGCCGGCACGCTCCGCCGCTGCCACGAGTGAGCCGCCGACTCGAGCGGCGCCGACGATAGTCCGCGCCTGCGGTGGTTCGAGACCCGCCCGGTGCCAGGACCAGGAGGGGATGCTCCGCCACCCTTCGATCCTCGGCGGGGCGTACAGGGGCACCGGTGTCGGTCCCGGGGCGAGCTCGCCGTGCCAGCGCACCAGCCGGCGCCACGCCGCGAACGCCTGCATCCCGGTCACCTTCTGCTCGATGATCGCGCCGGCGAGCGCGTCGAAGACTAGATCCGTGCGGCCGAGTCGCAGCCCGATGCTGCGGCGGTGGGTGTCGCGGAGGAGGGGATGGTCACGGGGGTCGAAGGCGTCGGGGTCGTCGGACGCGCCGCACAGGTCGGGAACCTGAGCCAGCGCCCAGCCGGCTCCGTCACCCCACGCTGCAGCGCGAACAGCGCCCGAGGAATCCTGCCGTAGCGCAACCGTCGCCGTGCCCTCGGGGGTTCGGCTCGCACGCCAGATCACGGGACCGTCCTGCAGGATCGTCGGATCGCCGCCCCCGCGTCGCTGGAACATGACGACCTGCGCCAGATTGAGCGGGTGCGCGGGGCGATAGACGGTCTCGATCGGCCGATCGAAGACGCGTCCCGTTGCGCTCAGACTCAACGTCATCGCCCCACCATACGGCGCCCGTCCGACACCGGGGGCCCAAGGCGGATCGGCTCAGAACCGGTCGGGCGAGGGCGTGCCGTGGCCGTAGCGGATCGAGACATCCGCGTGCCGGTCGAACCGGTAGCCGACGCCGCGGACCGTCCGCACGATGTCTTCGTAGCGTCCGAGCTTGGCGCGCAGTCGCCGGACGTGCACATCGATCGTGCGCTCGCCGGGGGCATCGTCGTCGGCGGCCGACCAGAGCGACGACACCAACTCGGTGCGCTCGATCGTGCGTCCCTCGCGGAGCACGAGGTACTGCAACAGCTCGAACTCCTTGTAGGTGAACGCCGCGGATTCGCCGTCGAGCAGCACCTTCTTGCGCGAGATGTCGACGACGACGCCGACGGATGCCGCTTCGGTCTCGTCCGAGTCGCGGCGGCTGCGTGCGACCGCGGACGGCTCGTGCAGTGCCAGGCGCACAAGATCGACGTCGCGTCCCCCGGCGTCTGTCGGCGCAAGCGCGACCGTTGCGTAGGTCTCGGCGTCGGGGGCCAGGTCGGCGAGGGTGCGGCGGAGGGCTTCGACGAGGGTGCCGAGGCTGACACCCGCCGCGGCGGCCTTCTGCTCATCGAGACCGACGTACAGGGCGAAGCCGCGCGGTGCGCTGCGCGGAGCGGCCGCGCGAACCGGTTGCGCAGCGGGGGTGCTCGGTGCGGGAAGGGATTCGACCGGCCGCAGATGTGCGGGTCGAGCGAGGGGAGCTTCGAGAAGGGCGGTGTTCGACATGATGAGGTCTTCTTCCGGGAGGGAACCCTGCGGGTTCTCCGAGGTACGGCGATGTGTCGGCCGGTGGCCGGGTGAGGGGTGTCCGAAATCCCCGACTTCTGCGGGGGTGGCACCCGGGGCCGTCGCGGCCGCATCGGCGGCGGCGTGAGGGCCCGGCTGGGTCACGAGATCAGCGACACATTCGACAACACAGGGCAACGCGACCGGCGCTCATCGTGCCGGCACTCCGGTTCGCCTCCCAGGCGGACACAGGGCGTGCGTTGTCACTCATGCCGCCGATTATCTCCGAGATCCCCGGGATGTGTCAAACTGCGCGGGCATCCCGGCATTCTCGGTGGCCGGTTTCGCATTCTGCTCAGTCGGCGCCGAAGCGCTCCGCCAGCCAGGAGACCTGTCGCAGCCACTGGTGGTGACCGCCTCCCTCGTGACCGTTGTACTCGTACACTTCGATGTTTTTGTCTGCCGATGACACCGCGTTGTAGGCGGCGAAAACGCTCGCCGGGAGGACGATCTCGTCCATGAGGGCCACTGAGAACAGCGCCGGCGCGGTGATCCGCCGCGCGAGGATCGCGCCGTCGAAGTGGGAGAGCGTGTGCAGGGCCGTCGCGGCGGCGGCGCGGTTCACCGACAGGTAGCGGGTGATTTCGGTAAACGGGTCGTGGGGTGTGCGGGTGATCGAGCGCGGGAAGTCGCAGAGGAAAGGTACGTCGGGCATGACGGCGGCGACCAGAGGCGAGAGAGCAGCCGCCGCGATAGCGGTACCCCCTCCCTGGCTACCGCCGGTCACGGCGATGCGGTCCCGGTCGATTCCACGCAGCTCCGCGACAGTTTCAACGAGTCGCACGGCGTCGGTGAACATGCGCCGGTAGTAGTACTGCGATGGGTCGTGGATGCCTCGGGTCATGACCCCCTGCGCTGCTGGTCCGGACCCGTGCGGGTCGGGAGTGTCCCCGCCCGATCCCCAGTTGCCGCCCTGACCGCGGGTGTCCATGAGGACGTGCACATAACCGCAGGCGGCCCACTTCAGGTGTTCACCCGGTAGACCCCGACCGCCCCCGTAACCGAGGTACTCGATCACAACCGGGCGGGGCTCGCTCGATCGCGGGCGTGAGATCCATGCGCGGATGGGGTCTCCGGCGAAACCCGAGAACTCCAGGTCTTCGATCACGATCTCAGAGATCGGGGTGCGCGCCGGCGCGATGACCGGATCGGATGCGGCGGCCCGCGCCTCATCGAGCGTTTCGCTCCAGAAGGCATCGAGTCCGGTGGGCTCGGCGAGTTTCGGGGAGTAGACCCGTAGCTCGTCCAGGGGTAGGTCGGTGAACGTGAGCGCCATCGATTCCTCGTTCGGTGCAAGGGAGAAGTGTCCACAACCCTAGGGGAGCGTCGATGCGTTCACCGCTCGATAAGTTGTGTCAAACGCCAAAAGGTCTTGCTTTTGTTCGAGGGTGCGGCATAGAGTGCCTGTCGAAGCGCTTCCGCGAAACGCTTCGACATTCCGATCCGCTCTCAATCCTCAGTTCGACAACACTCAGACAACGGAGTCCGCATGGCGAAGATCAGCGAGGTGGCCAAGGCCGCCGGCGTCTCGATCAGCACCGTGTCGTATGCGCTGAGCGGGAAGCGCCCCGTCTCACCCGACACGCGTCGGCGCATCGAGGACGTCGCTCGCGAGCTCGGCTACGAGCCGAACGCGGGAGCTCGCATGCTCGCGGGTAGCCGCACGCATATCTTCGCCCTGACCGAGCCGTTGCGCGTCGACACCCACGCGCCGACCCACATGGCGTTCGTGCTCGCGACCGCCGTCGCCGCGCGCAGGCAGGGCTACGACATCCTGCTGCTGACCGACGAGCAGGCGTCCGCGGGCATGCGGAGGGTCGCGGCGAGCGACCTGGCGGACGCGGTTCTGGTGCTCGATGTGGCTCCTGATGACGAGCGAGTGGCGATCGCGCGCTCGATCGCGATCCCCACGATCTTCATCGGGATCCCGAACGACCATGAGGGCCTGGTCTGCGTCGACCTCGACTTCGAGGCCGCAGCGCGCATGGCTGTGGATCGCGTGGCGGACGCCGGGCACAGGCGTGTCGCGATGATCGGGCAGCCCGCGGTCGCGTATCGACGATCCAACTTCCCCCCTCGCGTCCGCACCGCGTACGAGGCGCGAGCGCAGACACGAGGCCTGGCGCACTCATTCGGCGCGAGTGGCGAGCTTCAGATGGAAGCCCATGCCGTCCGGGCAGAACTCACCGCGGCGCTGGAGCAGGGCGCGACCGCGCTTCTCCTGCACGGAGCGGACGACATGCACGTCGTCGTTCTGGCCGAGCTTGCCGCCCGCGGACTCGAGGTCGGCCGTGACATCTCGGTGCTCTCGGTTGCCGCCTCGTTCGACATGGCACTGCTGCCGGTAGCGCTCGACACGATCCCGCTCATCCCGCAGGCGTCGTGTGAACGGGCGGTCGAATTGGCTGTGCAGGCACTGGGGCCCGACCGGCTGCAACCGGCGGTTCACCTCATCGATCCCCTCTACGTGGCTGCGGGCACCGTCCTCGCCCCCGCCGCACTCGCCGAACGGGCGTGAGCGTGAAGAACACGCACACGACCATGTCATCAATCGAAGCGCTTCGACGAATACCCGCACACGCAGCGTGTGCGGTTCACCGATCCCGACCAATGCGGGTCACCAAGAAAGGAGTGCCGACGATGGCACAACACAGCACCAGAAAGAAGAACACGCGGCTCATCGCCGCCGTCGGCGCGATCGCCGTCGGCGCGCTCGCCCTCAGCTCCTGCTCGGGCGGATCCGGGGGAGGCGAGGACGACAACACCCTCACCCTCTGGCACTACGAAGGAGCCAACAGCGCGATGGGCATCGCATGGGCCGAGGCGATCGAGGTCTTCGAGGAGGAGACCGGCGCGACGGTCGAATTCGAGGAGCGGAGCTTCGAGCAGATCCGCTCGACCGCGAGCCAGGTGCTGAACTCCGACGAGGCCCCCGACCTCATGGAGTTCAACAAGGGCAACGCCACGGCAGGATTCCTTGCCAGCCAGGGTCTGATCAGTGACATCAGCGAAGCCGTCGAAGAGTACGGCTGGGACGACATGCTGGCCCCCGCCCTCCAGACCACGGCGCGCTACACCGAAGACGGCGTCATGGGCTCCGGCGAGTGGTACGGCATTCCCAACTACGGCGAGTTCGTCACCGTGTACTACAACAAGGACGCCTTCGCCGCTGCGGGGCTGGAGGTACCGACGACCTACGACGAATTCATCGAGGTGCTCGACGCGTTCCAGGCGCAGGGCATCACGCCGCTCGCCGAGGCAGGCCTGGAGTACCCCCTGGGTCAGCTCTGGTACCAGCTCGCACTGAGCCAGGCGGACCGCCAGTGGGTCAACGACTACCAGCTGTACGAGAACCCCGTCGACTGGACAGGGGATGAGATCACGTACGCCACCGAGACCGTCAAGGAGTACGCCGACAAGGGCTACTTCTCGCCCGACGTCACGGGCATCAAGGCCGAGGATGCGGGTGTGTCCTTCATCAACGGTACGGCGCCTATCTTCGTCTCGGGCAGCTGGTGGTACGGCCGCTTCGTCGACGAGATCTCGACCTTCGACTTCGGCGTCTTCCCGTTCCCCGACAGCCAGCTGAGCCTGGGTTCGTCGGGCAACCTGTGGGTCGTTCCCGAGCGTGCGGCGAACAAGGAACTCGCGTACGAGTTCATCGACATCACGATGCGTCCCGAGATCCAGGCGCTCATCGGCAACAACGGCGGTCTGCCCGTCGCCGCCGATGTGGCCGACATCACCGACGAGAAGAGCCTCGAACTCATCGAGGCCTTCAACGCCGTCAACGAACTGGACGGCCTGTCGTTCTACCCGGACTGGCCCACCCCCACGTTCTACGACACCCTCGTCGCCGAACTGCAGGAGCTCGTCAACGGCACGAAGACGGCAGCTGAAGTCCAGGAGGCGCTCGGCGCCGAGTACGACTCGTACGTCGACGACTTCCGTTGATGCACCGGTGGTGGCTCGCCCGTGTGCGAGCCACCACCGACCGCGCTGCTCCGGCAGCATCCTTCTGTTCGCACGAACCTCCCGAGGAGCCCGGCGATGACCGCTGTCCCGTTCGTCCGCACGCCGCGGACAAAAACGAAACTCCCACCCGAGGAGCCGCTGATCCCCCAGCGTCGGGGCGGCACGGCCGGGTACTGGCTGTATCTCGTTCCGGGCCTCGTGCTGGTGACGGTCATCATCGTCGTCCCGCTCGTCTGGAACGTGTACCTCAGCTTCACCGACTGGCGGGGCATCCGTCCGCCGGAATTCATAGGGCTTGCGAACTGGATCGAACTCGCGGGGGACGCGAAGTTCTGGACGTCATTCGGCAACAGCATCTGGATGATCATCGCGATGGTGATCTTCCCGACCATCATCGGGCTCGTGCTGGCGGCCCTGCTGTTCGACGTCATCGGCCGGAAGTTCGGTGGCCGCTTCGCGAGCTTCCTGCGCGCCACCTATTACCTGCCGCAGATCCTGCCCGCGGCGATCGCGGGCATCGTGATCGGTTGGATCCTCCGTCCGCAAGACGGAGCGCTCAACACCATCCTCGAAGACATCGGTCTCGGATTCCTCGCCCACAACTGGCTCGGCTCGCCCGACACTGCTCTCGCCAGCATCATGGTCGTGCTGGTCTGGATTCAGATCGGCTACCCGGTCGTCGTGTTCATGGCGGCTCTGCAGCGCGTGGACCCCGAGCTGTATGAGGCGGCGGAGCTCGACGGTGCGAACTGGTTCCAGCGGTTCCGTGCCATCACGGTCACGATCATCCGGCCCGAGATCTACGTCGTCACGCTCACGTGCACGATCGCGGCCTTGAAGGTGTTCGGGCCGGTGTACGTGCTGACCCGCGGTGGTCCCGGCGACTCCACGATCGTGCCCGCGTACTACGCATACAGCGAGTTCTTCCAGTCGCAGCAGGTCGGCTACGGCTCGACCATCGCCACGGCGCTGACGATCGTCATCGCGGTCGTATCGATCCTGTTCATCCGCGCGCAGAACGCCGCGGAGCGCAAAGAAAGGGCGGGACTGTAATGGCCGCCACAATGGCAATGACCACGGTGCGAGGCGGCAAGAAGGCCCCCGCGCCGCGCGGCGGAATGACCAAACGCCGGGGCGTCGACTGGCTCCTCGTCGCGTTCGCGGTCGTTGCGGCGATCCTGATCATCGCGCCCTTCTACCTGATCCTGATCAACTCGTTCAAGTCGCCCACCGACTACTCCAACGGCGGCCCCCTCGCGCTGCCGACGGGTCTCTACTTCAACGGCATCATCGCGTTCTGGGAGCGCGTGAACTTCCCCGAGAAGGTGTGGAACTCGTTCTTCATCTCGGGCACGGTCGCGGTACTCGCCGTGCTCATCTCGGTGCTCAATGCCTTCGCCATCGGAATCGGACGCGTGCGCGGGCGCTCGTGGATCGTGCTGCTGTTCCTGCTCGCCAACCTGCTGCCGCAAGAGGCGCTCCTGTACCCGCTGTACTACATGTTCCGCGAGGTCGGTCTGTACAACAACGTGTGGAGCGTGATCATCGTCTTCACGGTGATCCAGGCGGCGTTCGGCACGTACCTGCTCTCGGCGGTGTACGGCACGTTCCCGAAGGAGGTGCTCGAGGCGGCATCCATCGACGGCGCAAGCCGGTGGCAGATCCTCTGGCGCGTCATCTTCCCGATCAGTCGCCCGACCCTGTCGGTGCTCCTCATCTTCTTCTTCATCTGGACGTGGAACGAGTTCCTCATCCCGCTGACGTTCCTCGTCTCGAACGAGAACCAGACGGTGCCGGTCGCCATCAGCGTGCTGCAGGGCGACCGCCTGATGGATGTCACGACCACCAGTGCCTCGGCGCTGCTGGGCCTGATTCCGACCCTTCTCTTCTTCCTCATCTTTCAACGCACGCTCACCCGCGGCATCACAGCAGGAGCAGTCAAGTAATGAAGTTCACCGATGGGTTCTGGCAGCTACGACCCGGGGTCACGGCCCTGTATGCGCAAGAGGCCTATGACATCTGGCAGGTCACCGACACCGCGGACGGGGCCGGGTTGCAGATCACGGCGCCGACGGCGGTCATCGCCAAACGCGGCGACGTGCTCAACCGGGCCACGCTGACCGCGACGCTCTCGTCGCCGCTCGAGGGCGTCGTGCGGGTGCGGATCGCGCACCACGAGGGCGGTCGCCGCGAGGCGGGCTTCGAGTTGCCGGGTGCCGTCGCGGGCGGTGTGGGCGAAGCATCCGTCACCGAAACGGGCGGATCGTTGACGTCGGGCCCGCTCACCGCGCGGATCACGCAGGGCGCGCCGTGGTCGCTGTCGTTCGAAGAGGGTGGTCGCCGCCTGACCGGCAGCGGGCACAAGGCGCAGGGCTACGTGCAGCTCGCCCCCGATGCGCAGGTCGATTCGGGGATCGTCGGGAACGCCCGTGCCGCGCAGGCACGACCCGCGGCGAACACGTTCGTGCACGAGCAGCTCGACCTGGGCGTGGGCGAACTCATCTACGGCCTCGGCGAGCGGTTCGGTCCCCTGGTCAAGAACGGCCAGAGCGTCGAGATCTGGAACGCCGACGGCGGGACGTCGAGCGAGCAGGCGTACAAGAGCGTGCCGTTCTTCCTGTCCAGTCGCGGCTACGGTGTGCTGGTCAACGACCCCGGCCACGTGTCGTTCGAGATCGGGTCCGAGGCAGTCGAGCGCACGCAGTTCTCGGTCGCGGGCGAGACGCTCGAGTACTTCGTGATCGCGGGCCCGACGCCGAAGGATGTGCTCGAGCGGTACACCGGCCTGACCGGCCGGCCTCCGGTCGTGCCGGCGTGGTCGTACGGGCTCTGGCTGTCGACGAGCTTCACGACCGACTACGACGAGGCGACCGTCACGTCGTTCATCGATGAGATGGCGCGGCGCGAGCTGCCGATCTCGGTCTTCCACTTCGACTGCTTCTGGATGCGCGAGTTCAACTGGTGCGACTTCGAATGGGATCCCCGGGTGTTCCCGGATCCCGACGGGATGCTCGACCGGCTGCACGAACGCGACCTGCGGGTGTGCGTGTGGATCAACCCGTACATCGGGCAGCGCTCGCCGTTGTTCGCCGAGGCCGCGGCCGCGGGTTACCTCGTTCGCCGCGCGGACGGCTCGGTCTGGCAGTGGGACCTCTGGCAGGCCGGGATGGGCCTGGTCGACTTCACCAACCCCGACGCGACCGCCTGGTTCCAGGGCAAGTTGCGCGCCCTGGTCGACCAGGGTGTCGACTGCTTCAAGACCGACTTCGGCGAGCGAATCCCCGTCGACGTGGTCTGGCACGACGGCGCCGACCCCGCGCGCATGCACAACCTCTACACGCACCTCTACAACAAGGCCGTTCACGACGTGCTGGTCGACGCCCGCGGCGCCGGCGACGCCGTGCTCTTCGCGCGCTCGGCGACGGCCGGTGGGCAGACCATGCCCGTGCACTGGGGCGGCGACTCGACCTCGACGTTCCCGTCGATGGCCGAGACACTCCGGGGAGGACTGTCGCTGGCCCTCAGCGGCTTCGCGCACTGGAGTCACGACATCGGCGGGTTCGAGGGGACACCGGATGCCTCGGTCTTCAAGCGGTGGACGGCGTTCGGCCTGCTCGGCAGCCACAGTCGCTTCCACGGGTCGCAGTCCTATCGTGTGCCGTGGATGTTCGACGACGAGGCCGTCGAGGTCACGCGCGTCTTCACCCGCCTGAAGATGCGTCTCATGCCGTACCTGTTCCAGGTCGGAATCGATGCGACGCGCACGGGCGCGCCGATCATGCGTCCCATGGTGCTCGAGTTTCCGGATGACCCGGGCGCCGCCTACCTCGACCGTCAGTACATGCTCGGGCGCGACATCCTGGTTGCCCCGGTGTTCACCGAGTCGGGTGAGGTCGACTTCTATCTGCCCGCGGGCACGTGGACGCATCTGCTGACCGGTGAAAAGGTCGAGGGTGGCGGTTGGCGGCGCGAGCGGCATGACTTCCTGAGCCTGCCGATCTATGTCCGTCCCGGCGCGGTTCTGCCCTGGGGTGCACGGGAGGATCGCCCCGACTACGACTATCTCGACGGACTGACGCTCCGCGTCTTCCCGGGTGGGACCGGTACCATCGAGGTAGCGGTCACAACGCCTGACGGGCGCAGAGAGACGTTTTCTGCGGACCGTGCGGAGGTGACCGAATGAGCATGCAGGGCAACAGCGACTACCGGGATGTTGGGCTCGTCTTCCCAGACGGCTTCACGTTCGGGTCGGCGACGGCGTCTTATCAGGTAGAGGGTGCATTCGACGAGGACGGCCGCGGCCCCTCGATCTGGGACACCTTCAGCAAGACGCCCGGCAAGGTCTGGAACGGCGACACCGGTGACGTGGCCTGCGATCACTACCACCGTGTGGACTCCGACCTCGATCTGATGCAAGACCTGGGGCTCGGGGCGTACCGCTTCTCGATCGCCTGGCCCCGCGTCCAGCCCACCGGCACGGGTGCGCCGAACCAGGCGGGGATCGACTTCTACTCGCGCCTGGTCGACGGGCTGCTGGAGCGAGACATCCGTCCCGTCGCGACGCTCTACCACTGGGATCTGCCGCAGCCGCTCGAGGATGCGGGTGGGTGGCCGGTGCGGGCGACGGCGGACGCGTTCGAGCGCTACGCCGAGATCATGGGTGCGGCCCTCGGCGACCGCGTGCACACCTGGACGACTCTCAACGAGCCGTGGTGCTCGGCCTACCTCGGGTACGGGCAGGGCGGTCACGCGCCGGGACGCCACGAACCCTCGGCGGCCCTCGCGGCGGTGCACCACCTGAACCTCGCCCACGGACGTGCCGTGCAGGCACTCCGCGCGACGTCTACGGGCGATCCGGATTACTCGGTCACCCTCAATTTCCACGTGCTCCGGGGTCTCGAGAACAGTCGCGGGGAGGGCGCCGCCGACGCTATGCGCCGGATCGATGCCCTCGCCAATCGGGCTTTTACCGGTCCCATGCTCCGCGGGGAATACCCTGAAGATCTGCTCGAAGACACGGCATCCGTGACCGACTGGGCGTTCGTGCAGGACGGCGATCTCGAGCAGATCAACCAGCCGATCGACGTGCTCGGGGTGAACTACTACTCCACCGCCACCGTGCGTCTGTGGGATGGCGAGTCGCCCAAGCAGCAAAACGATGGTCACAAGGGCGCCGAGGGCGGAACGGCCTGGCCGGGCAGCCACGACATCGTTGAGTTCGTTGAGCAGCCCGGGCCGTACACGACCATGGGCTGGAACATCGCGCCCGAGGGTCTGGAAGAGCTGCTGCTGTCGCTCCGCGAGCAGTTCCCCGAGCAGGCACTCATGGTCACCGAGAACGGGGCCGCCTTCGACGACGTGGTCGCCGAAGACGGCTCGGTGCCGGACGCCGAGCGCCTGGACTACCTGCGCCGTCACTTCACCGCGGCACACCGGGCGATGCAGGCGGGGGTGGACCTGCGTGGCTACTTCGTGTGGTCGCTGATGGACAATTTCGAGTGGGGCTACGGCTACGCCAAGCGGTTCGGGATCGTCCGCGTCGATTTCGACACGCTCGAGCGCACCGTCAAGGACAGCGGGCTCTGGTACCGCGAGCTCGCGCGCACCGGAGTCCTTCCTGCCTAGACGCATCCGGGCACTCAGCGTGCGCCCAGCCTCGACCGCTCGCGGCGGGCGTACGCTGTGCCGGTGACTTCGCTGACTTTCACCCACGAACCGGATGCCTCGCGGTACACGTTGCACGACGGGCCCAACCTCGTAAGCGCCCTCGACTACCGCGACGACGGACGCACCGTCGCACTCACCCGTGCGTACACGGTCCCCACCTTCCGCGGCCACGGCTATGCCGGTGAGATCGTCGACCGTGCCGTGACAGAACTCGAGCGGGCCGGGGATCGTAAAGTCCTGCCGGTGTGCTGGTACGTGGCGGAGTGGTTCGAGGCGCACCCGGAGCGTGCGGGAATCCTCGCCGAGCGCACCCGCGCTTAGCGGTTCGAGCGCTCGGCCCACCCCTATGCTGGCCGGGTGGATACGGAGCAGGCCTTCATCACCGTCGCGGTCGTCTTCGAGGCGGCCGGCGCCCTCGCGATGATCATCGGCGCGGTCATCGCGATCGTGCTCGGCGTTCGCACGCTCGCCCGCGGCGACGGTGGCACGTCGGCCTTCACGACGCTCCGCACGACCTTCGGCGGGGCCATCCTGCTGGGCCTCGAGGTTCTCGTCGCGGCGGACTTGCTACGCACGATCACGTCCAAGCCCTCGCTCGAGGACGCCGTGATCCTCGGCGTCATCGTGCTCATCCGAACCATTCTGTCGATCTCGATCCAGATCGAGATCGAGGGTGTGCTGCCGTGGCGGCGCGCGCTGCTCACGAGTGGCGCGGGGGTCGTTGCGGGCGAGGTGGCGCGGGATCGAAGGGCGAGCGCCGCCCGAACGCCGCGAGATTGACGTAGTCCCGCCCCCGAGGCGCGTCAAGCCCCTTGGCTCGGGCGCGGATCCGGGTCATGGTTGTCTCGACCACCCGGCTCGATCAAGAGGAGACCCGATGAGCTCGTCACGCGAGGAACTACCCGAGGGCGTCATCGACGCCGATCCGACGGGCGGGTGGCAGAGCGGCGACACCGCTAAGAAGGACTCTGGCGTGCCGGTCGCACCCGACGCTCCGATCGAGGGTTCCGAGCCCGGCCAGGTGGCCGATCCGGATCTGAGTGATGATCTGAGTAACGGGACGACGGACGAAGCCGTCGACAACGATGGCGATGACAGGAGCGACTCATGACCTCGGGAGAATCCGCGCACGACAACACCCCCACGGAGAAGGCCACGGCCGAGCGCGACGCCGCCCACGACTCGCCGATCGTCCGGACGGGCGACGTTGTGCAGACCGAGCCCGCTATGGACATGAATGACACGTCCACGTCCGAGAAGGTCGAGGGCATCGTTGCCCAGACGCGTGCCGATCATGCCGTCGACGGGCAGGACCGCATCGTCGAGGTCCTGAAGCAGCGCCTCGATCAGGCGGGCATCGAAATGTCGGACGACGAGATCGTCCAGCTCGCGAAGGACTGACTCTCGGCGAACCGCGGCCGCGGATCCGGGCCGATGTCGGTGCACCCGCATACCGTGGGAGCATGCGCATCCTGCACACCTCCGACTGGCACATCGGGCGCTCATTCCACGGGCACTCGACACTCGCCGCGCTCGCGGTGGTGCTGGACGAACTCGTGTCGCAGGTCGCCGAGCGCGACGTCGATCTCGTCGTGGTGGCCGGCGACGTCTTCGACTCCGCAACGCCCGCCGCGGGCTGCTATCCGCTGCTGACCGACACCCTCGCCGCGATCCGCGCCGCGGGCGCAGAGGTTGTTGTCACGAGCGGCAACCACGACAGCGCCGCTCGGCTCGGCTTCCAGGCGCCGTTCGCCGCGGCAGCGGGCATCCACATCCTCACACGTCCCGATCGTGTGGGCGTTCCGGTGACCTTGCACGACGAGCACGGGCCCGTGCACGTCTACGGCATCCCGTTTCTCGAGCCGTCACTCGTCCGCCATGTCTGGCCGGACGTGACGCTGCGGACGCAAGAGCAGACGATGGGGCATGCGATGGGGCTCGTGAACCACGATCGGGTCGAGCGCGGGGGCCGCTCGATCGCGATCGCGCATTGCTTCGCCGCGAACGTCGAGGCGACACCGGGGGTCGAGCGTGAGATTCGGCAGGGCACGCTCGATGTCGTCCCCCTGTCGACCTTCGACGGCCCCGACTACGTCGCGCTCGGTCACATCCACGGACGCAACGAGCTCTCCGAGCGGGTGCGGTACGCGGGTGCTCCGCTGCACTACTCCTTCGGCGAGCAGCACAAGCCACGCGGTTCGTGGCTCATCGACCTGGATGCGGAGGGCCTGGCGGCGGTCGAGTGGGTGCCGCTCACGGTTCCCCGACGCCTCGTCACGATCACCGGGACGCTCGACGAACTGCTGACCGATGCCCGCTTCGATGCCGAGGCCGACGCCTGGGTGTGCGCGCAGTACACCGACACGACGCCGCAGCGCGACCCGATGCGGCGGCTGCTCGCGCGTTTCCCGCACTGCGCGACCGTGCAGCATGTCCCGGCTACGGTGCCGGAGTCGAGCGAGCGCTCGTACTCGGCGCGGGTGCGCGAGGCGCGGGACGACGGCGAGTTGATCTCGGCCTTCCTCGCGCACGTGCGGCAGGGCCAGGCCGCCGATCAGGCCGAGGCCGAGATCCTGGCCGAGGTGATCGTGGAGGGCGCCGACGAGCGCATTCTCGCCGAGCGCACGGAAGGCGGCGTGCTCGCGTGAGGATGCATCGGCTCGAGATCGAGGGTTTCGGGCCGTTCCTGCGCCCCCAGACCGTCGACTTCGACGCATTCGCCGACGACGGGATCTTCGTCATCTCGGGCCGCACGGGCGCGGGCAAGTCCAGCATCCTCGACGCGATCTGCTTCGCGCTGTATGGGTCGGTCCCGCGTTACGACACGGGCGAAAAGCGCCTGCGGAGCGACCACAGCGGCCCCGACGATGCGACGATCGTCGCCCTGGAATTCAGCGCGGGTGGCGAACGCTGGCGGGTGGAGCGTTCACCGGAGTACGACCGTGCCAAGCGCAACGGAACGGGAACGACGACAGCGCCGCCGCAGGCGAGATTGTTCGTCTGGGCGAACGGCGGGTGGGAGGGCCGCGCGGCGCGTCCCCGCGACGTGGGCGAAGCGCTGCACGAGATCCTTCCGCTCACGCAGGAGCAGTTCCTCCAGGTCATCCTCCTGGCACAGAACCGCTTCGCGCGGTTTCTGCTCGCGACGCACGGCGAGCGGCAGGCTCTCCTACGCACTCTCTTCGGTACGCGCCGCTTCGAGGAGTACGAGCACGCACTCGAGCAGCGCCGCAAGGACTCCGAGGCGCGCGTCGCCCGCGACGGCGGCACCCTCGCCCACCGCCTCGACGATGCCGAGCGACTGATCGCGGATCACGACCTCCGGGGTGAGCTCGGGGGAGAGGATGCCGAGGGTGGGGCACCCGCGAATACCGCCGCGCGGATCGATGCGGTGCGCCAGGCGGCGCAGCGTGCGGCGTATCGCGCCGAGACCGCCGCCCTCGCACAAGACGCCGCTCGTGCCGCGCGGGATGCCGCCGAGTTGGCCCTCGCGGATGTTCTCGCTCGACGGGACATGCAGGAGCGCCGCGACCGTGCGCGCCACAGCGTCGCGGCTCTCGAGGCGGATATGGCCCGCATCCAGAGCGTGCGCGACGAGCGCGACACCGCGACGCGCGCCGAGCTGGCGCGTGAGGGTATCCGGGCGCTGGATCTGACCCGTGCCGAAGCCGCGCGTGCGCACGACGCGCGCGAAGTCGCTCTTGCGCAGTGGCGGGCCCTGGCTGGCACGGTCGGTACCGACCGCACGCCGCCAGGGACCACCGAGCTTGCTGCGCGTATCGATGAGGCCAAGCACGCCGTCGGCGGATGGCGGCTCCTGCTCGCGCGCGAAGAGAGGATCGCCGAGCGCCGCGCCGAGCTCTCGCAGGGCCGAACCGATCTCGCAGCCCTGCAGGCTGCCGTGGACGCCAGCCGTACGGAGCGTGACGTCGTTGTCGCGCGTCGCGATCAGGTCGACGCCCGACTCATGCAACTCGCGCCCAGCGTCGGGGGCAGAGCCGCCGCCGAATCTCGCCTCGCAGACCTCGATGCCCGCTCGGCGGCCGCCGCGGACGCCGAGCGCCTCGAGAACGAAGCCGCAACGACCGAGCGGAAGGCGCTGACGGCCGATCGGGCGCTTGCTGAGGCATCCGTCGCCCTGGCAGACCTTCGTGAGCGCCGCCTGCGCGGGCACGCGGGCGAACTCGCCGCCGAACTCGTGCCGGGCGAGCCGTGCGCCGTATGCGGGGGCGTGGACCACCCCGCGCCAGCCCCACGCGGGGAGGATCCCGTGAGCGCCGACGACATCGAGTCGGCCGAGGCGCGGGTCGTCATCGCCGTCTCGGAGCAGCGTGAGGCATCCGACGCACTGGCGACCGTCCGGCAGGCGGCGGCGCGAGCGCGGGGGCGAGCGGGGGATCGATCGGCCGAACAGCTCGCCGCCGAGCGGGCTGAGGCTGCGCAGGCGCTCGTCATCGCCACGGAGGCCGAGCTCGAGGTGACCACGCTCCGCGCGGAACGCGAGGACTGCACGACGACCCTCGAAGCGCTCGACGCGGCGCTCACGGAAGCAGCGCCGCGCATCGAGTCCCTGGATCGGTCTCTCGTCGTCCTCGATGCGGGCATCGCGTCGGACGACGAGGCTCTGACGGAAGCACGGGGCGGCTTCGCGTCCGTCGCGGAGCGGATCGCGGACGCGGAGAGCATCGCCGAAGCTGCGGAGCGACTGCGCGATGCCATCACGACGGCCGAGCGCTGCACGAGCGCCGAGTCCGCCGCGCGGGCGCGAGTCGAGGTCGATCTCGCCACAGCCGGTTTCGAGTCCGCAGATACCGCCGTCGCGGCGCTCCGGGACGCGGCCGCTCGAGCCCGCCTCGACGAGACCATCCGCGAGCACGAGACAGCGCTGTCCGCGGCCAAGTCGGTTCTCCTCGACCTCGAGTTGCAGATGCTGCCCGAGGAACCGATCGATGCCCGCGCCGCCGAAACCGCGCGCCAGGACACCCGAGAGGCCTGGACCGCCGCGGTACAGAAGACCCTCGCGGCCGATCAGATCCGCGACCGCCTGTGGGAACTCGCCCGGCAGGCCGAGGCGGCCCAGTCGGGTATCGCCGCGGCCCTCGCCGAACACGAGACGATCGAAAGGCTCGCCCACACGGTGGCGGGCAAGGCGCCCAATACGCACCGGATGAAGCTCGAGACCTTCGTGCTGGCGGCCGAACTCGAAGAGATCGTGCAGGCGGCGAACCTGCGTCTTCACGACATGTCGGATGGTCGCTACCGTCTGCTGCACACGGATTCCCTCGCCGCGCGCGGGGCCGCCTCCGGCCTCGGCCTCGACGTGCTGGACGCCTACACGGGGCGCCCGCGCCCGCCGCACTCGCTCTCCGGCGGAGAGACCTTCCTCGCCTCTCTCGCGCTGGCGCTCGGCCTCGCCGAGGTCGTGACCGGACGCGCCGGGGGAATCGAGCTCGACACACTGTTCATCGATGAGGGCTTCGGCTCACTCGACGCCGAAACCCTCGACACGGCCATGCGGACGCTCGACGAACTACGACAGGGCGGCCGGACGGTCGGAGTCATCAGCCACGTCGAGGCGATGAAGGATCAGATCCCCGCGCAGCTGCTCGTCGCCGTCGCAGAAGACGGCTCGAGCGAGGTCGCTGCCCACGCCATCATGCCCGTCTGATTCAGGCGGGCGACCAGGTCGAGACGCGGCCCAGCTCGTCGAGCTCAGCAGCGGACAGCTCCAGCGTGCCGGCGGCGAGCAGGTCGGCGACCTGGTCCGCCCGGGAGGCACTCGCGATCGGCGCAGCGACCGTCGGTTGGGCGCGCAGCCACGCGAGCGCGGTCGTGGCGATCGATGCACCGTGCGCGGCGCCGATCGACTCGAGCGCATCGACGATCGCCAGGCCCTCCGGTGTGGCGTACTTCGCGGCACCCTTCGCCCGCGGCGAGGTGTCCGCCGCATCCGGAACATCGGCCGAACGGTACTTGCCCGTCAGGAAGCCGCTCGCCAGCGCGTAATAGGGCACGAGGCCCAGGCCGAACTCTTCCGCGACCGGGACGATGCTCTCTTCCACGGTATTGCGGTGCACGAGGTTGTAGTGCGGCTGCACGGCCACCGGGAGGGCAGAGCTCGCGGCGCTCGCGTAGCCGACCCACTCGCGGATGCGGTCGGCTGAGTAGTTCGAAACCGCGGTGTGACGAACCAGCCCGTCCGTCACGAGGTCGCCGAAAGCGGCCACGGTCTCTTCGAGGGGCACGGTCTCGTCGTCGTAGTGCGCGTAGTACAGGTCGATCGTGTCCACCCCGAGGCGCTTCAGCGACGCCTCGGCAGCGGCGCGGACGTTCTTCGGCGCGAGCCCGCGGAAGTCGGGGTGCTGGCTGACCTTCGTCGCGATGATGACGTTCGCCGGGCGCCTGGCGGCGAGCCATTCACCGATGATGCGCTCGCTGTCGCCACCCGTGTTTCCCGGAACCCACGCGCTGTACGAATCGGCGGTGTCGATGAAGTTGCCGCCTCCGCCGTGGAACGCGTCGAGGATGCGGAAGGATTCGTCCCGATCCGCCGTCCACCCGAAGACATTGGCGCCGAGGCAGAGGGGGAAGACATCGAGATCACTGCGGCCGATACGGGTCATGCTGCTCCTTGCTCGAGAGATCGGCGACCCGGATGCTGCGCGGGAGCGCCGTCGATCAGCCTAGGCTGGAGGAATGAAGACCGGCACCCTGTGGACAGTCATCGGCGTCATCGTCGCCATCATCATCGCGTGGGTGCTCGTGAACGTCTTGTTCTCGGTGCTCGCGTTCGTCTTCAAGCTGCTGGCAGTTGCGGTCGTCGCCCTCATCGTGTTCGTCATCCTGAGGATGGTGTTCGCACGATCGTCGGACGACTGACCCCCTACAGCTGGTAGTCGGCGCGGAAGCTCTGCCAGAGCGCCGCGCTGCAGGTTGCGACGACCTCGTCCCACAGCTGCGTCGCGCCGTCCTGCGCACGGTCCGATACGGCCTTGATGATGCGCAGCGGCACACCGAACTCACCGGCCACATACGCGTAGGCGTAGGCCTCCATGTCGACCAGCACGGCGTCGAGGTCGCGGATCCGGACGACCGCATCCGCGTCGTCGACGAAGATGTCGCCTGTGGCGATCGCATGACCGTCGTTCGGCAGGTCGATGCGCGCGGGCAGTGAGACGTGCTGCCCGACGATGCCGTCCAGGTCGCTCACATCGTGCTGAAGGACGGTGCCGACCTCATGGACGGCCGCCTCGAGCTCGGGATCGAGCGCGCCAGCGGTGCCGACCACCACGATCTCGCTGTACTCGCGTGCGGAGAGGGCGCGGGTGAGGGCAACGGCCGCCTTCAACTTGCCGGGTCCGGTGACGAGACGGTCGAAACCGTCGATCTGAGCGGGGAATGCCACGAGTTCGGCGTCCAGCGCCGCGACGAGAAGTCTCACGGTCACCCATTCTGTCCCGTTACGGCCGCGAAACACGCATCGGGCAAGCTGAACGGGTGCCGTCGCCCGACCGGCGCCCCCGAGGAGCCACGTGCTGAGCTACGCCGACTATCTGCAGCTGTTGCCGAAGACCGAGCTGCACTGTCACTTCACGTCCACGATGACCGCCGAGCTGTTCGTCGCGCTCGCCGGCAAACACGGCGTCGAGCTGCCCACAAGCGATCCGGCCCATCTCTTCGCGTATGCCGACCTGCGCGAGTTCTTGGTGGGTTTCGAGCTCGCCCACGACGTGCTGCGCGACCCCGAAGACATCGAGGCGGTCGCACTCGAGGGTGTTCGCGTCGGCGTCGAGGCGGGGCTCCGCTACCGCGAGTACTACGTCAATCCGCAGTACTTCATCGCGCGAGGCATGTCCTACGCGGATGTCATCGATCCCCTCATCTCGGGGCTCTCGGCCGCGGAGGCCCAGTACGGGGTCGGGTTTCGCATCGTCGTCGCGGTCAATCGTGCGGAGAGCGGTGCCGAAGCCATCCGTCTCGTTGAACTCATGGCCGAGAACCCGCGACCGAGCGTCGTCGGACTCGGGATGGATGATCTGACGCCCGAGGGGCTCGAGGCGCCCGAACGGTTCGCCGAGGCGTTCGCGCTCGCCCGGAGCGCAGGCCTCCGTCTCACCGCGCACGTGGGCGAGACCGACCGGTCCGAGGCGCACTCCGTGCGTTTCGCGATGCACGACCTCGGTGTCGACCGCATCGACCACGGCTACCGTGTGCTCGATGATCCCGACCTCGTCGCGGAGGCGCGGGAGCGTCGCCTGCCGTTCTGCGCAACGCCGGTATCGACGACGATCTGCTCCGACTGGCAGCTCACGCCCGATCACCGCATCGCTCGGATGATCGAGGCCGGGCTCGCCGTCAACGTCTCGACGGACGACGCCATGTTCTTCCGCACCGACATCGGACGCGAGTTTCGCGAAGCCCTGCCAGCCCTCGGGGTCGACGCGGCGACCGCGCGTCGGATCGCGTTCAACGGCATCGACGCCGCGTTCTGCGACGATGATCAGAAGGCGCGTCTGCGCTCACAATTCACGGCCGAGTTCACGGCCCTCGACGCCCTATTTCAGCGCGACGCGCTGCTCCCGGAGGACTGACGCATGGACATGGCCTATTTCGCGACCGGATACTCGGTGAACCTGCCCGATTGGATCGGGGAAGAACTCCACGGCGTTCCCGACATCATTCCCGACCGGGCGGAGCGGATGGCTCTCGTGCACCGTCTCGCCGATCGCAACTGGCGTGAGGGCAACGGCGGCCCGTTCGCCGCGCTCGTGGCCGAGTCCGACACCGGGCGCATCGTGTCGGTCGGGGTCAACGTCGTGCTCGGCAGCGGCATCTCGTCCGCACACGCCGAGGTCACTGCGCTCGGCACGGCGCAGGCCCGCGTCGGATCGTGGGATCTCGGGGCCGAGGGGCTCTCGCCCCACGAACTCGTCGTCAACTGGCGCCCCTGCGTGCAGTGCTACGGAGCCACGATGTGGTCCGGCGTGCGCACGCTCATCGTTGCGGGCTCGGGTCCCGAGCTCGAAGAGATCAGCACCTTCGACGAGGGGCCGATGGTCGCGGACTGGGCCGAGCAGTTCGAGGCGCGCGGCATCGAGGTCGTGCAGGACGTGCTGCGCGACGAGGCGCTGGCGGTCTTCCGCGCCTATCGCGCCGCGGTCGACAGCGGTCGCGTCGTGGTCTACAACGCACGCTCGGGGGATGACGCCGCGGAGTGAGGCGCGCCTAGATGAGGCGGTAGCCGGCGCCGCGCACGGTTTCGATGCGGTGCGAGCCGAGCTTCTGGCGAAGGTATCCGACGTAGACATCGGCGACGTTCGATCCGGGGTCGAAGTCGTAGCCCCACACTCGGCTGAGGAGTTGTTCACGGCTGAGCACCTGACCGGCGTTCCGGATCAGCTCCTCCGCGAGGGCGAACTCGCGGGCGGACAGTTCGACCGCCCGTCCGTCGACGAGTGCGCGACGGGTCCGGATGTCGAGGGTGAGACCTTTGTGCGTCATCTCCGACACGACGGCCGGCTCATCCGTCCGCATCCGCAGCCTGATGCGCGCGAGTAGCTCGTCGAACCGGAATGGTTTGCCGAGGTAGTCGTCGGCACCGCCCTCGAGGCCAGCGATCGTGTCGTGCAGCTCGACGCGAGCGGTGAGCATGATCACGGGCAGGCGGGATCCCGATCCGCGCAGCTGTTCGAGGACCTCGAACCCGTCCATCCCGGGCAGGTTGACGTCCAGCACGAGCAGATCGAACTCACCCGTGAGGGCCAAGCTCAGCGCCGAGGGTCCGGTCTTGGCGACGCTCGTCGCGAATCCGGCCGCGCGCAGTCCCTTGTCGATGAATCCCGAGATGCGCGCCTCGTCGTCGGCGATCAGAATCGACGGCATCAGGTGGCCTTCTCGGATTCGAAGGGGAACGGCAGGGGTGGTACCGGCGGACGTGGAGGCACGTCCGAGGGGGCCAGACTCTGTTCTACCGGACGCCGCAGGGGAACCGAAACCACGAACAGCGCGCCACCGCCCTCGGCCTCTTCGACTCGCGCCGAGCCACCATGGGCGCGGGCGATGACCTGCACGATGTTCAGGCCCAGGCCGCTGCCGGTGGAGGCATCCCGCCCCTCTTCTCCGCGGTAGAAACGCTCGAAGACTTTCTCGCGTTCGGTGAGCGGAACGCCCGGCCCGTGATCACGCACGGTGAACTCCAAATTCGGTCCGGCCAGCGAGCTGCCGATCTCGACCGACCCGTCGCCGTGTGTGACGGCGTTCTGCGCCAACTGCAGCAGGGCCTGCGTAATGCGGTCGGAATCGAGTGCCGCGACGATGTCGACGTGCGAACCTGCTCGCACGGTCGCGCCCGCTATGCCCTCGGCTTTGCGCACCACCTGACGTGTCAGGTCGGCGACGTCAACCGGGCGCGGCGAGATCGGCGAGGCGCCGTGCAACGAGGCCGAGCGGGCGAGGTCTTGCACGAGTTGGCCCATCCGGTCGAGCTCGTCCACGGCCAGAGCCTGCGTCTCGCGCACATCCTCTGGATCGGTGGGGTCCATCACCTCGACGTACCCGCGGACGATCGTGATGGGGGTCTTCAGCTCGTGCCCGATATCGTGCAGCAGGCGGCGCTGCGAGTCCACCGCGTCGTCCAGGCGATCGAGCATCGCGTTCATCGTCGCGGCGAGCTCGGATACATCGTCCCGGCCCTGGATCGGAAGCCGCTCCGAGAGCGAGTTGGCCGACACGCGGTCTGCCGTCTCACGCATCTGGCGGAGGGGGCGCAGGAGCCGCGTTGCGACGAGCCACGCGACTCCTGCGATGACGACGAGCGCGATTGCGCCGGTGAGCAGATACACCTGCGCGGCGACGTTGATCTCGGCGAGTTCGGCCTCGACGTCGTACGCCATCGTGAAGAGTGCGGTCTCGGGCGCCGGGGAATCCGGCACCGTGATCGGAGCTGCGAGGTAGCGCCACACACGGTCGCCGGCCACGTAGGTGCCGATTACGGGTTGGCCATCCGCGCTTTGCTCGGTGACTTCGGCGACGAAGCCGGGGGCGGCGCTCAGGTCCACGTCGAGCGCCACACCGGGCGCGAGAGCGGGCTGACCCTCGATGACGCCCAAGGCGCCGGTGTTGTCGTCCGGACTCATCCGCTGCACGACGGTTGTGAGTGCTTCGGTCGACGAGGCCCACGTGCCCGTCTCCGGATTCCCCTGCGAGACGAGGTAGCGGGCCGAGTCGAGGTTCGCCGCGAGCCGATCGTCGATCTGCGCGATGATGCGTGCGCGCTCGACCATATACACGGCCGCACCCACCGAGATGAGGCCGAGCGCGGAGACGATCGTGATGACCGCGATGATGCGCGTGCGGACAGAAAAGACGGTTCGCTTCCGGCTTTTTTCTGCTGATTCCGACGCGCTCATATTCTTAGTATGTCGGCGGGCGAGAGGCGGCCGGACTGCCTAAGGAACGTCTCACGAAGCACCTTAGACGCGGGTGCTGAGATGGATGGATGACTCGAAGCGATCCCGCCGCCGCTGAATCGGCGCTCCTGTGCGATGCGTTAGAAGTGGTGCCCGAACGCGTGAGCTTCATCCGCCGCGAGCCGCTCGGGCCGGGTTCGGTTGCCGCGTTCGCCGTGTCCGGTGAGCCGGTCGAGGGTGACTACTTCGTCGACACCTCGGGTCTGGACGTCGCTGTCGAGACCGGGATGGCGCTGCCGGGTGTCGCGCGCATCTGGATCCATCCGGCCGATCCCCATCTTCCTGCCCTGGCGCCGACGGCCTACGGCGGCGCCGCGGGGGTCCTGCTCTCTCGCATCGGACACGAGGCGACGGACGCGCCCGCGATGGTCGCCTACCGTCCCGGTCGACGGGCGGTGCTCACTGTTCCCACGCGAGAGGGCGTGGTGTGGCTGAAGGTCGTCCGCCCGTCGCGGGTTGAGCCGATCGTCGAGTCCCACGCGTTGCTCGCAGCATCCGGCATCCCCGTCCCGGCGATCCTGGCGTGGTCGCCCGAGGGTCTGATCGCGCTCGCCTCGGCCGAGGGGGCCCCGGCGACGGAGGTCGCGTGGCATCCCGAAGCGCTGCTCGATGTGGCCGAAGAGGTGCAGAGCAGGTTTGCTCAGGTGCCCCTTCGGCGCACGGCGCGTACGGGGCTGGAGGATCGTCTGCCCTGGTACACCGCCAAGCTCGAGGCCGTCGCGGCTCGGCCGGATGGGGTGCGTCTCGTCTCCGAGCAGACGGCTGCCGCGCTCGATGTCGGCCAGGGTGAAGTCGAGCCGATCCACGGTGATCTCCACCTCGGTCAGCTCTTCCTCACGGGTGAGGGGCCGGAGGTGAGCCTTGCCGGCATCATCGACGTCGACACCGCGGGTCGCGGATTCGCCGCCGACGACAGTGCCGCGTTCCTCAGCCACGCCATCGCGAGCGCCATCCTGACGGAAAACGGGGGCGATGCCCCGCGTGCGTGGGCGCTCGCCGACGGCGCTCTCGTGCGGTGGGGTGACCGACCCGGCGTCCGCGGGCGGGCGGCCGTACACCTGCTCGGTCACGCGCTCGCCGCCGCCGAGGGTGGCGAATTACTGCGGAGCGAGCGGCTGCTGGGCCGTGCTCATGATCTCGTAAGCGAATCGAAGAATACCTAAGACCGCCCTCATGTCCGGCTTCGAGGGCCCTTAGCGGGGCTTGCCAATCTGGAGCTATCGAACAGAGCCCGTCCCCCCGGGTCACAGACGAAGGAGAGAAACATGGACACCAAGAAGAAGTGGATCACATTCGGCGCAATCGGCGTTGTGGGGCTCGGCATCCTCGCCGGAGGAGCTGCGGCCACCGCCGCGAGCATGGATTTGCGTTCCACGGACGGCACCGTTCTTCCCGGTGGCGCGATCACTGGCCGTGAGTCCGGCGTGCTCGATCGCTCGGGTGTGCAGATGAACGTGACGGACACCTCGGTATCGGTCGTCTCGGTCGCCTCCGTCGTGACGCCGCCCTCGGTCCCGTCGCCCGCCAGCGTCGCCTCCCCGATCACCCCGCCCCCGGCTCCCGCCCCGGCAC
>NZ_HG779707.1:0-16214 GCF_000582705.2 Microbacterium sp. C448 | reverse complement strand
GCGGCTTGACAGATATAGGAGCATCAACGCGTAGATGTAATCCATCAGGAAGTCGCTCACGTAGTAGCTCGTTCCGAGCGCGACGATTCGCTCGTAGTCGACATGGGGATCGAGCTGCTCGAGTTCGGCTTCGATCCATTTGCGTGGTTTGGTGCGCATGCGTTCATTCCTCGGGCGTCGGTGGCCGATAAGTGCTGATCCACCCTGCGCCCGGGCGGAGCGCGCGCACATCGGTGCGCGATACGAAAGGGACCTGTCGACTTGGTACCACGGTCCAGCCGCGGAACATGAACGAAAAGAACACACGATGCGCTCGCGCGGTGTGGGTAAAGTCGGGCGCAGGCGACACAGAAGTCCGCAACGAGGGAGCATCCATGGCCGCGCTGCGATCCCGCGAAGCGTCCGGCGTTCCCCTCGCCTGGCTGATCGAAGCCGTCACAGCTGGCTTTGTCGACGCGGACGTATCCACCCTGCTCGACGAACGCGAAGAACGAACCGCGCGGGCGGCGCTTCCCCCGTCGTTCTTCGGATGGTTGGCAGCCGAGGCGCGTGTCGCTCAGGCCATCGTGAGCGATCAGAACGAGGGCGATTCGCGGGTGCCCTACCGGGAGGTCGAACGTGCCGCGGCGCGGATGCTGCTCGAGTTCGCCTACCGGCTCATGCACGACGACCCGGATCGACATTTTCTCGATCTTCCCTTCCGCTTCGCCGCTCCGGCAGCTCGCCTCGGAATCGAGTCCTCGCTCGTCATCCAAGCGGTGCGCGTCACCGAGCGGCGCTGGGTCGATCAGCTCCTCACCGCGGCCGGGGAGCGCGCGGGGGATATCGCGCACAGCGTGCTGAGTGCGAGCGCGGCCATCTACGACGCCGTCGTCGACAGCTTCGTCACCGACTACGTCGTCGCCCAGGCGCAGCTGGACGGGGAGATGCTCGCCACGAAGCGCGCGTTGATCGACGCCCTCCTGAAGCCCGGCGTTCGGGACGCGAAGGGTTTCGACGACCTGGGCATCGACCTGTCCGGCCACCACGTCGCCGTCGTGCTCTGGCATCCCACCGCAGGGATCGGGCCTCACCTCGACACTGCAGCCCGGCAGATCGGCATGAGCGCGTTCGCGAATGCCGTCACCGTCGTGCCGGGCGATGATCGGACCCTGTGGATCTGGCTGACGTTCGCCGACGACCCGCCCCCCGCGGTGTTGGAGCGCGTTCGATCTATCCCGCGTGACCCAGGACGAGTCGGTGTCGCCATCGGGCCTGTGGCCCGTGGCGTGCAGGGGTTCCGGAGGAGCCATCTGTTGGCCCGCGAATACGCGGCGGTCGCCGGTCGCCTGCCGCCCGGCATCGCCCCGGATATCGCCGATACCGAGAGGATGTCTTATCTCAGCCTGCTGCTGCGCGATCCCGAGCGTGCCGAATGGTTCGTCGCGACCGAACTCGGGGCGCTCGCAACCGGGGCCGTCTCGGATCGAGAGAACCGCGAGACGCTGCGGCTCTACCTCGAGACGGGGCAATCCCTGGCGGATACGGCCGAGCGTTTGCGGATTCACCGGAACACGGTCGTCTACCGGCTGAAGCGTATCGAACAGGCGATCGGCCGTCCGATCGCCTCGCGTCGTCACGAGCTCTACGCCGCGGCGCTGCTTGCTCATCTGCTGGAGCAGTCCGAGTCCTGAAGCTCTCGTTCTCCCACCCTGAGGCGGGGATGCCGTACCGCAGTACCAGGACCGATCGGATTCTCTGGACTCGCGGACGGTGCTTGCCGTGCCCGCCGTGTGGCCAGATGTAATACGGCAACCATTCCGCCGCTGATCCCGAAGGAGAGATCATGAGCCTCACGATGGCCACGAACCTGTCGACCAACGTCGATCGCACCGACCTGTTCATTGGCGGTGCCTGGCAGAAGCCCGCATCGAACCGGCGCATCACGGTGCGCTCCGCGACGACCGAAGAGGTCATCGGGTCCGTTCCCGAAGCGACTGAGGCCGACGTCGACCGCGCGGTCGCGGCGGCACGTCGTGCGTTCGATGACCCGCAGGGCTGGTCGACGTGGGACCCGGCCGAGCGTGCAGCGGTCGTCGAGAAGCTCGCCGACGAGGTCCAGGCACGTGCCGACGAGACCGTGCGCGTGATCTCGATGCAGAACGGCATGCCCATCACGATCGCTCGTGCTCTTGAAGCCCCCTACCCGGCCGCCACACTGCGTTTCTACGCCGACCTTGCACGCAACCAGGCCGTGGAAGAAGAGCGCCCCGGTATCTTCGTCTCCCGCACGACGGTGCGCCGCATGCCCATCGGCGTCGTGGCCGGGATCGTGCCGTGGAACGTGCCGCAGTCGCTCACGATGACCAAGCTCGCGCCCGCGCTCGCGGCGGGCAACACGATCATCCTCAAGCCCTCACCCGAAACGGTCCTCGACGCCTTCATTCTTGCCGACGCGATCGAGGCCGCGGGTGTGCCCGAGGGCGTCGTCAGCATCTTGCCCGGTGGGCGCGAGCTCGGCGCCTACATCGTGTCGCACCCGGGCGTCGACAAGGTCGCGTTCACGGGCTCGACAACCGGGGGGCGCGCGGTCGCCAAAGCCTGCGCCGAACTGCTGCGCCCCGTCAGCCTCGAGCTCGGCGGAAAGTCGGCGGCGATCATCCTCGACGATGCCGACCTCGATCTGGAGAAGATGGGTCAGAGCTTCTTTGCGTCGACGCTCGCCAACAACGGGCAGGTCTGCTTCCTCGGCACGCGTGTTCTCGCGCCGCGGCGTCGGTACGACGAGGTCGTCGACGTGCTGGCGACCCTCATGCGGTTCTCGCCCGTCGGTGACCCGCTCGACGACGCGACGCTGATCGGGCCGATGGCGAGCAAGAACCAGCAGGAGCGCGTGGCGAACTACATCGAGATCGGAAAGAGCGAAGGCGGACGCGTCGTCGTCGGGGGCAGCGGACGACCGGATGGCTGGGACCGCGGCCACTTTGTGCGCCCCACCCTGTTCGCCGGCCTCGACAACACCGCGCGGATCGCGCAGGAAGAGATCTTCGGACCGGTGCTCACGGTCATCGGTTACGACGACGATGCGGATGCCATCCGCATCGCGAGCGACTCCGACTACGGCCTGGGAGGTTCGGTCTGGTCGACCGATGACGACCGGGCTATGGCGGTCGCCCGCGGCGTGCAGACCGGAACGATCGGCATCAACGGCTACATCCCCGACATCGGGGCGCCGTTCGGTGGGGTCAAGCAGAGCGGCTATGGCAAGGAGTTCGGAGCCGAGGGTCTCGCTGCGTACCAGCAGGTCAAGTCGATCTATCACTTCGCGTGAGCGCCGATGTTGTTTCGTCGGACCAAGAGTCGACGTCCTTCCGGTCTCGAATGGGGGATTCGCGAGAGCCTGACCAGCTATGTCGCGCATCTGCCTGACGGCGTCGTCGCCGTCGACGGGGTCGCGGACCTCGTCGACGGCGCGCACCCGCCACGGTTCTTCTTCCCCGAGGTGTCCCGCGCGCGCGGCGAGGTGCGGTTCGGGGGAACGGTCCAGATCATCGGTCATCGGGGGATGCTGCGGATCACCGCGTGTGACCCGTGGCTCGCATTCGGTGACGGTCGCGCGTTCCTGAGCGTCGTCCCGAGCGAGGGCTCAGCCCGCGTCGTCGTTGCGGTGCTGCCGGCGGTCGAGGGGGAGCCCATCGAGGCGGTGGGAGCGCAGCTGACCGCGGAGGGAGCCGCCTGGCTCGGACCCCAGTACTCGGAGGCCGACGAGGCATCCGTCGTCGCGTACGTGCCGATATCGACGTGAGCGGGGTCGTCGTTGCGCGATTTCCACCGCAGATGGCCCGCACCCCCGAAAGGGTGCGGGCCATCTGCGGTGGAGGATCAGATCAGATCAGAGCTGACCGGTCGAGCGCCATCCGCCCTGGTATTCCTGGCGGGCGGTCTCGGCGTACGGGACCGGGCTGACGACCGCGCGGACCTCGATCTGCTCGTGCGGCTGGACGGTCGTCTTGCCGGAGCCGCCGTTCGGCTCGCCCCAGACGACCTTCAGCTCGGTACCGATCGGCACATCGCGGTCGACGGTGGCGAGCGAGAGGCCCCGCTTCTCGTTCGCCGTGACGCCCGTGAAGAGCGAGAGGCCGACGGTGTTGCCGTCCGCGTCGATCACGGCGTCGTAGTTCGACGAGCCGTAGTTGGCGTTGGGCAGGTCGAAGAACTGGTAGCCGACGCCCTCGCGGTCGATGACGCTCGTGAGGATCTTCTTCAGGTCCTCGTCGTTCCAGGCGAGCGTGACCTTCTTGCGCTGGGTCTCGGGGTCGATCTTCTCGAGCGCGTCGCGGCCGATGAAGTCGTGGTCGAACTTCACGAACGAACCGTAACCGAGCTCCCAGGGGCTGAGGTAGTAGTCCTCGATGTTGTCCGAGACGAACGAGCCGGCGAGGGCGTTGATGGCCTCGTAGCTGTTCGCGGGAAGCCACTCGCGGTAGCCACGCTCGGCCTCGCTCGAGTAGATGGCGGGCAGCGGCGAGGGGATCCAGCCCGACTCCAGCGTGTTCGAGGAGTAGGCGCGCGAGCCACAGGGCTCGATGCCGAACTCGGCTCCGGCCTCGAGGATCGCCTGACGGATCTTGCCGTGCTGCTCGTACGGGCCCCACAGCTCGAGGCCCGGCGCGCCGGCCATGCCGTGGCGGAGGGTGTGGACCTTCTCGCCCGCGATCGTGAGCTCGCCCATGTGGAAGAACTTGACCTTCTCGAGCTCGCCACCGTTGAGCTTCTCGATGATCGGCCAGGCGTTCGGACCCTGGATCTGGAAGCGGTAGTACTTGCGCGACACGGCCTCGCCGTACGGGCGGGAGTTGGAGCGGTCGTCGTAGGTGACGTCGACCTTGTAGCCGCCGGTTTCGGCGTGGTACTGCAGCCAGTTGGCACCCGGTGCGCGGCCGACGTAGACGTAGTCGTTCTCGCCCTCGCGGAACAGGATGCCGTCGCCGATCACGCCACCGTTGGAGGCGGTCGGGACGAACTGCTTGGCCGTGTTGACCGGGAAGTTCGTAAAGCTGTTGATGCCGGTCTCGGCGAGCAGCTTGAGGGCATCGGGGCCCGAGACGAACAGGTTCACCATGTGGTGGGTCTGATCGAACAGCACGGCGGCCTCGCGCCAGGCGATCTGCTCGCGGCGCCAGTTCGAGAACTCGGCCGGGACGACAGGGTAGATATAGGTGCCGAGCTTCGAGTTGCGCAGCATCTCGACGGTGTTTCCCGCCTCGTCGAGCACTTGCTGCAGGTTGCCAGCCATGGTTGTTCCTTTCAACATCTTTGTCGTGTGGTCCTGATGGTACGGAGGACACATCACTATGTCCAGAGTGATTTAGCGTCGCCAGAATTGTAACCAAAATCTTGACCATCGCGCTAGTCGTGTGATTCGCTGTCCTTACAAGTCAGGAGTTCCCATGGCAGACACCACCCCTTCACTTCTTGTCGTCAGCGCCCACGCGGGCGATTTCGTCTGGCGCGCGGGCGGCGCGATCGCCGCCGCGACCCTGCGCGGCGAGCGAGCCACCGTCGTGTGCCTCTCTTATGGAGAGCGCGGCGAATCGGCGAGCCAGTGGCTTGCGGGCAAGCCGCTCGACGAGATCAAGGCGATCCGCCGCGACGAGGCAACGGCCGCGGCGACGGCGCTGGGCGCCGACATCGAGTTCCTCGACCTCGGCGACTACCCCTTGGTCGAGTCGCCCGAGGCGGTGCAGAAGTTGGTGGACGTCTTCCGGCGCACGCAGCCGACGGTCGTGCTGACGCATCCTCTCGCCGACCCCTACAACGGAGATCACCCCGCGGCCGCGCGCATGGCGCTGCAGGCTCGCGTGCTGGCTCAGGCGATCGGTGTGGCGAATTCGGATGGCTCCTACCCGGGCACAGATGACATCATCGGCGCCCCGCCCGTCTTCTTCTTCGAGCCGCATCAGCCCGAGCAGTCGGACTTCAAGCCGAACGTGCTGCTCGACATCACGGCCGCCTTCCCGCTCAAGCAGAAGGCCATGGAGTGCCTGCCGGCGCAGAAGCACATGTGGGAGTACTACACCTCGCTCGCCGTGCGTCGGGGCGTGCAGGTCAAGCGGAACGCCGGCCCGAATCTCGGTCTGCCCGTTGACACGATGGGTGAGGCGTACATGCGCTACTACCCGCAGGTGACGGACGTGCTCGGATGACCGGCACGCAGCGGACCGGTGTCGTCGTCACGGACATCGCACGCGCGGATGCCGCCACGATCGACGCGCTCGGTGTGCACGGCGTCGCGACGGTCCACGAGGCGATGGGACGCATCGGGCTCGTCGGAGCGGACATTCGTCCGATTCAGGATGGCTCGCGCATCGCGGGATCCGCGGTCACCGTGCTGTCGTGGCCCGGCGACAACCTCATGATCCACGTCGCGATCGAGCAGTGCCAGCCCGGCGACATCCTCGTGGTGTCCACGACGTCGCCCTCCGTCGACGGTGCGTTCGGTGAACTGTTCGCGACGGCGCTCGCGCAGCGCGGCGTTCGCGGACTCGTCACCACAACCGGTGTCCGCGATGTCGTCGACCTGCGAGAGATGGGCTTTCCCGTGTGGTCGAGCGCGATCAACGCGCAGGGCACGGTCAAGGCCACGGCGGGCTCGGTCAACGTACCCGTCGTCGTCGGGGGAGTCGTCGTGCGGGCAGGCGACGTCGTCATCGCCGATGATGACGGGGTGATGTGCGTGCCGAGGGCCGATGCCGAGAGCGTGTTGGCGGCGTCCGACTCCCGCGTCGAGAAAGAGGCGGCCGACCGCGCCGCCTATCAGGGCGGCGAGCTGAGCCTGGATCGCAAGGGCCTCCGCGACGTCTTCCGCGACCTCGGCGGTCGATACGTGACAGAGTCGGAGTTCGAGGCGGAGCATGGCGGGCGCTGACGGCATCCGCTGCATGCTCATGCGGGGCGGCACCTCGAAAGGGGCGTACTTCCTCGCGGAGGACGTCCCGGCCGACCCGGCCGAGCGCGACGAGCTCATGTTGCGCGTCATGGGAAGTCCCGATCCTGCTCAGATCGACGGGCTCGGGGGAGCGCACCCGCTCACCAGCAAGGTCGCCATCGTCTCGCGGTCGAGCGAACCCGGCATCGACGTTGACTACCTCTTCCTGCAGGTCGTCGTCGACAAGCCCGTCGTGAGCGACGCGCAGACCTGCGGCAATCTGCTGGCGGGTGTCGGACCGTTTGCGATCGAGCGCCGACTCGTCGAGGCACAGGACGGCGAGACCCCGGTGCGAATCCGCATAGTCAACACGGGGGATGTCGCGAGCACACGCATCCGCACGCCTGGTGGGATCGTCGCCTATGACGGGGACTTTGCGATCGACGGAGTGCCGGGGATCGCGTGCGCGATCGAGCTCGAGGTGGGCGGCGACTCGCCGCTCCTCCCGACCGGCAATGTTTCGGACGAGATCGCCGGGCACCGCGTCACCCTGATCGACAACGGCATGCCCGTCGTGCTGCTGCGCGCCGACGAGTTCGGCGTGACGGGATCGGAAAGCCCCGAAGAGCTCGAGGGACGGTCGGCGCTGACCGCCGAGATCGAAGAGATCCGCCTGCAGGCGGGCCCCCGGATGGGACTCGGGGATGTCTCGGCGCAGACCGTGCCGAAGATGCTCCTGCTGTCGCCACCCCTCGCGGGCGGCGCCATCTCGACGCGCGCTTTCATTCCCTCGCGCGTACACACCTCGATCGGGGTACTCATGGCGGCATCCGTTGCCGCGGGCATCCGAATTCCTGGGGCCGTCGGGTCCGACGTCGCGGTTGGCGCCGACGCCGATCCCAGCTTCATCGAGCACCCGACCGGAGCTTTTCCCGCCCGGGTCGCCGTCGAGCAACGCGCGGACGGTGCCTGGTACGGCACGTCCGTGTCCGAGCGCACGGCGCGCAAGATCTTCGACGGCACGGTTTTTCCGCGGCCGCGACTTTAGCCTGAAATACGAAACGTCAGAGAGGACACCGCCATGGCCAGCACCGAGAACTTCGACATCGCCCATCTGGGCGCCGTCGAGCTGTTCACCCCGAAGTTCGAAGAGAGCCTGTGGTTCTTCCGCGACCTGCTCGCGATGCGCGAGGTTGCCCGCATCGGCAACTCGGCGTACCTGCGCTGCTGGGACGAGTACCAGCTCTACACGATCAAGCTCACGGCATCCGACACCAACGGGGTCGGGCGCTCGCTGTACCGCGCTTCGAGCGAGGAAGCGCTCGAGCGTCGGGTCGCGGCGATCGAGGCGGCGGGACTCGGCCACGGATGGCGCGAGCCCGAGGTGGGAGTCGGGCGCTCCTACGAGTTCGAGGACCCGGACGGCCACCTCATGGCGGTCTACTACGACACCGAGCACTACGTGCCGGACGAGAAGGACACCCCGGCGCTGAAGAACCAGGCCTCGGCGTTCCCGGGCCGTGGTGTGAACGTCCGCCGCATGGATCACATCAACTATCTCGCCGCGGATGTCACCAAGTCCGGTGAGTTCTGGCGCGACGTGATGGGTGCACGCGAGTCCGAGCGCGTCGTCAAGGACGAGGGCGGGTACGCCGCGTGGTGGTTCCGCTTCGCCCAGAAGTCGTACGACGTCGTCTACTCCGAGGACTGGACCGGAACGCGCGGTCGCTTCCACCACTTCGCGCTCGCCCCGGACACCCGCGAGGATATCCTCAAGGCCGCCGACATCTTCCTCGAGAACAAGGTCTACATCGAGTACGGCCCCTACAAGCACGCGATCAACCAGACCTTCTTCCTCTACGTCTGGGAGCCCGGCGGCAACCGCATCGAGTTCGCGAATGCCGGTGCGCGCCTGATCCTCGACCCGGACTGGCCGGTCGTCGAATGGACCGCCGCCGAGCGCGCCAAGGGCCAGGCGTGGGGGATGAAGACCGTTGCGACGTTCCACACGCACGGCACGCCGTACGTCGAGAACCAGGAAGAGATCGACCGCGCAGCCCTCGAGGGTCGCAAGCACTGAGAACAAACTAACGGCAGCCGGCGATGTCGTCGGCTGCCGTTAGTCCTGTGTTGAGTAGGGTTGTCCGGTGCCAGAAGCCGTCATCTCCGCCGACTCGCTCGTCAAGACCTATCGAGTGAAGGGTAAGTCCGACTTCGTCGCCGTCGACGGGCTGAGTTTCGACGTCGCGCCGGGGGAGTCGTTCGGCTTGCTCGGGCCGAACGGTGCCGGCAAGTCCACGACCATGAAGATGATCGGCGCGGTGTCGACGCGCACGAGCGGCGACCTGTCGATCCTCGGGCTCGACCCGGATCGCCACGGCCCCGACATCCGCTCGCGCCTGGGTGTCGTGCCGCAGCAGGACAACCTGGATGGCGAGCTCAACGCGCGCGAGAACCTCTTCATCTACGGCCGCTATTTCGGTCTGCCCGCGAGCGTCTGCCGGCAGAAGGCCGAGGAGCTGCTCGCGTTCGCCCAGCTCGAAGACAAGGCGACGAGCAAGGTCGATCAGCTCTCGGGTGGGATGAAGCGGCGGCTGACGATCGCGCGCGGGCTCGTCAACGACCCGCGCATCCTGCTGCTCGACGAGCCGACGACCGGGCTCGACCCGCAGGCGCGGCACGTCCTCTGGGACCGCCTCTTCCGGCTCAAAGAGACCGGCACGACGCTCGTGCTCACCACGCACTACATGGACGAGGCCGAGCAGCTCTGCGACCGCCTGATCGTGGTCGACAAGGGCCGCATCATGGCCGAGGGCACCCCGGCGTCCCTCATCCGTGCGCACTCGACGCGCGAGGTGCTCGAGGTGCGCTTCGGATCCGACCGCAACGCCGAGGTTGCACCGCAGCTCGAGGGCATCGGCGAGCGGGTCGAAGTCCTGCCCGACCGCGTTCTGATCTACGCAGACAACGGCGAGCACGCGCTCGAGCGGATCACCCACCTGGGGCTCGAGCCGATCACTTCCCTCGTGCGGCGATCGAGCCTCGAGGACGTCTTTCTGCGCCTCACCGGAAGGTCGCTGATCGAATGAGCGACCGGGCCATCAGCTCGCCGACCCTCGACGAGCTCCGCCAGGAGGCACTCGAGTGGGGCCGACGTCCACGCGCTCGCGGTGCCTGGTACGTCACCGAACACATGGTCCGCGCAATGCGCGCCTATGGCTGGACGATCGTCGTCGGCGCGCTCGGTCAGCCGATCCTGTATCTGCTCGGCCTCGCGGTCGGTCTCGCCGCGCTGATCGACGTGCCGATCGTCGACGGCGGGCGCGAAGTTTCGTACCTCGTGTTCGTGGCGCCGGCGCTGCTCATGACCGCCACGATCTCGGTCGCGAGCGAAGAGTTCACCTACCCGGTCATGGCGGGGTTCAAATGGCGGCGCTACTTCTTCGGCTTCAATGCGTCGCCGCTCTCCAGCTCGCAGATCGCCACGGGCGTGGTGTTGGGGGCGACGGCGCGCATGGTCGTCGTCGCGGTTGCCTACTTCGCGTTCCTGTGCGTGTTCGGCGCTGTGCCGAACCTCGCCACGGGATCGATCGCCGTCCTCGTCAGCCTGCTCGCGGGGCTCGCGTTCGGCGCCCCGCTGTTGGCGTATGCGTCGTCGATTCAGGATGATCGAGGCCAGTTCGCGCTCGTGCAGCGCTTCGTGTTCATGCCGATGTTCCTGTTCTCCGGCACGTTCTACCCCCTGGCGACCCTGCCCGTGTGGCTGCAGTGGATCGGCTGGATCTCGCCGCTCTGGCACGCCACCGAGCTCGGCCGCGCCCTCACATACGGGCGTGACGAGTCGGTCGTGATGATCGTCGTCCACATCGTCTACCTCACCGTGCTGGCCGTCGGTGGGTACGTGCTCGCACGCCGGATCTTCACGCGGAGGCTTGCACGATGAGCGCGTCGGCGATGAGGGCGGATGCCGCTCCGGTCCGCGGCGGCGGGGTGCGGGCGCTGTGGGCCGGAAACCCCGGAGCGGTCGTGCAACGCGGCCTGCTCGCCGCGCGATCGTCGAGCTGGATCGTGGTGCTCTCGGGCTTCTTCGAGCCCGTGTTCTACCTCGCCTCGATGGGCATCGGGCTCGGTGCCCTGATCGGCTCGGTCGAGACATCCGCGGGTCTCGTGGTGTCGTACGCGGCTTTCATCGCGCCCGCGCTGCTGGCCGTCTCGGCGATGAACGGGGCGATCTACGACTCGACGTGGAACGTCTTCTTCAAGCTCAACTACGGCAAGCTCTACGAGGGCATGCTCGCGACGTCGCTGGGGCCGCTCGACGTCGCGCTCGGCGAGATCCTGTACGCGCTGCTGCGTGGTCTGCTCTACGCATCCGGATTCCTCATCATCATGCAGTTCGCCGGACTCAACCTGTCGTGGACCGCGATCCTTGCGCTACCCGCGGTCATGCTGATCGCCTTCGGCTTCGCGAGCCTCGGGATGGCCGTGACGAGCTACATGAAGGCGTTCCAGCACATGGACTGGATCAACTTCGTGCTGCTGCCGATGTTCCTGTTCTCGGCGACGTTCTACCCGATCACGGTGTATCCGGAGTGGGTGCAGGCGATCGTGCGCGCGCTCCCGCTCTGGCACGGCGTCGAGCTGGTGCGGGGTCTCACGACGGGGTCGCTGCACCCGGGCATGCTCTGGCACGTGCTGTACTACGTCGTGATGATCGCGATCGGTCTCGTGTTCACGACGAAGCGCCTGCGCGCCCTGTTCCTGGACTGAACCTGCCGGGCTAGCGCCAGATGACGGCGATGCCCGCGTTCAGCAGGGTCAGTACGCCGATCGACCAGAACAGCGGCGGTGGTACAGAGCCGCTCCGCCGACCACGGGCCTGGCCGATGCCCATGAGGGCTCCGATGATCAGCAACACGACGAGCTTGACGCCGATCTTCACGTAGTTCAGGTCGTACTCGATGCCCCACGGGGCCGCGAGCACGAGCCCGGCGACGGCCGCGATCGCGAGGCCGACGTTCATCAGCCCGGTGATCTGGCGCTTGCCGCCCCAGGCCTGTGCGGCCCACGCGCCGAAGAGGATCGCGAAGCCGGTGATATGCACGAACACGACGATATGACGCAGGATCTCCATGGCACCACGGTAGGGGTGCTTCGTGCCACTGCGCCAGCAAGGTGGGCCTCACCGGCGTGAACGGGTTCAGCCCCGCAGCGCCTTCAGCACCAGCGCGGTGCGGATCGCGGCATCCGCGGCCTCGAAGCCCTTGTCTTCGCGCGAGCCGGGCAGACCCGCGCGGTCGATGCCCTGCTGCTCGTCATCCAGCGTGAGCACACCGAAACCGACCGGCTTGCCCGTGTCGAGCGCCACGCGCGTCAGACCATCGGTCGCCGCGGAAGAGACGAATTCGAAGTGCGGGGTGCCGCCGCGGATGATGACTCCGAGGGCGACAACGGCATCGGCTCCGGCCTCGAGCGCCACTTTGCACGCCACGGGCAGCTCGAACGAGCCGGGCACGCGCACGAGGGAGTAGTCCGCACCGGACTCGTCCAGGGCACGCGTCGCGCCCGCGATCATGCCGTCGCTGATCTGCTCGTGCCACTCGCCGGCGACGATCACGACGCGCAGCCCCGAGGCATCCGGCTTGTCCTCTGCCCGCAGGACGGGCGCTCCCTTACCGCTCATACGTCGTTTCCCGTCTTCATATCGGCGAATGCATCGGCGAGCTCTTGCTCGGCGATGAGGTGCCCCATCCGGTCACGCTTCGTCTCGAGGTACTGGTGGTTGTTGGGGCCGACGCCGACCAGCAGGGGAACCTGCTCCACGATGTCGAGGCCGAACTCCCGCAGCTGGTCGACCTTGTCGGGGTTGTTCGTCATGAGCCGCACGCGCTCGATGCCGAGATCGGACAGGATGCCCGCTGCCGCGGCGTAGTCGCGGGCGTCGGCGGGCAGCCCGAGGGCGAGGTTCGCATCGACCGTGTCGAGGCCCGCTTCCTGCAGGCTGTATGCGCGGAGCTTGTTGATGAGGCCGATGCCGCGGCCCTCGTGACCGCGCATGTAGACGACGACGCCGCCCTTCTCGGCGATCGTGTCGAGCGCGGCGTCCAGCTGAGGGCCGCATTCGCACTTGAGAGACCCGAACGCCTCGCCGGTCAGGCACTCCGAGTGCACGCGTACGAGCGGTGCGTCCGCGATCTCGCCCGATACGACCGCGAGGTGGTCGGTGCCCGTGACGCGATCTTTGTACGCCAGAAAACGGAACGTGCCGTGATTCGTCGGCACGAGTGATTCGGCGCGCAGGCTGACACGACGGCGGTGCACGTTGTGCGTCTCGGCCTCGCGCGGCTCGTGTTCTTCGAGGTACGCGATCAGCTGCTCGATGGTGATCACGGGGACCCCGTCGCGCTCGCCGAGCTCCATCAGACCGGGCAGGCGCATCATGCTGCCGTCTTCGGCCACGATCTCGGCGATCGCACCCACCGGCCGCAGGCCCGCGAGGCGCATCAGCTCGACGGCGGCTTCGGTGTGGCCGCCGCGCTCACGCACGCCCCCGTCGACGGCGCGGAGGGGAAGGACGTGCCCGGGGCGGGTGACGCTCGCCGCCGTCGACTCGGGGTTCGCCAAAACGTTCAGGGTGTGCGCGCGGTCCGCGGCGCTGATGCCGGTCGAGATACGGTCGGCGGCGTCAACGCTGACCGTGTACGCCGTGCCCCGAGCATCCTCGTTATGCGCCACCATGGGCGGCAGATCGAGCGTGTCGGCGATCTCGGACGGCATCGGGGCGCAGATGAAACCCGACGACCAGCGGACCGTCCACGCAACCCATTCGGGTGTCGCGAGCTCGGCCGACAGCACGACATCGCCCTCGTTCTCTCGGTTCTCGTCGTCGGCGACGATCACGGGTCGCCCGGCGCGAAGCGCGTCCAGGGCGACGGAAATGGGGGAAAGGCTCATCGTGAGCCTCCTTCACTTGGGGGTGTTGCGGGCGGTGTTGCGGTGAACGCGAGCATGCGCTGCACGTGGCGGGCGAGGATGTCTGTCTCGAGGTTGACGGCATCCCCGGGGTTGCGATCGGCGAGCGTCGTCGCCTCGAGCGTCTCGGGAATGAGGGAGACCTCGAGCCACTGTTCGGCGGCGTCCGGATCGCTCACCGCGCTGATCGTGAGCGAAACGCCGTCGATCGCGATCGACCCCTTGTCGACGACGAGGGGCGCGAGCGCCGCCGGCACGCCGACGCGCACAACACGCCAGCGTTCGCCGGGTCGGACCTCCAGGATCACGCCCTTTCCGTCGACGTGGCCCTGAACGACGTGACCGCCGAGGCGCGTGCCAACGGCCGTTGCGCGCTCGATGTTCACGGAGCGCCCGGGGCCGAAACTCGCGAGTGTCGACATGTCGAGCGTCTGACGCATCACATCGGCCGTGAACGAGGACTCGTCGCTCGCGACCACGGTCAGACATACTCCGTTGACCGAAATCGAATCGCCGTGCGAGGCATCCGATATCGCCAGGGGAGCGCGGACGCTGAGCCGCACCCCGTCGCCCGACGGTTCGACCGCCGTGACGGCGCCGATCTCTTCGATGATTCCGGTGAACATGTCAGTCGGTCCTTTCGTCGGGGGAGATGCGCGCGGGTTCGGCGATGAGCAAGACGTCATCGCCAAGTCGTTCGATGCTGGTGAGGGTCAGACGGCGGGCCTGCGTCATCGTCGAGACTCCGATGTCGCCGATCGCCGTCTTCTCGCCACCCAGGAGGACGGGGGCGATGTAGGCCAGCACGCGGTCGGCGAGACCCGAGCGCACGAACGCGCTCGCAAGTGTCGGTCCGCCCTCGACGAAGACACTCTGCACGCCTCGTTCGCGCAGGTCATCGAGCACCTGATGCAGGTTCTGGGTCCGGGCCTCGAGCACGCCGCGCGGATGCATCCGCAGCGCCGCATCCGCCGGCACCGCACGATTCCCGATCACCACGGGCAGGGGTTGAGATTCGGCGAGCTCGCCGTCGGCAAGCCGGGCTGTCAGGGCGGGATCATCGGCCAGAACCGTCCCGGTTCCGACCACGATCGCGTCCGCCTCAGCCCGCCGCCGGTGCACGTCGGCACGCGCGTCCGACCCGGTGATCCACTTGCTCGAGCCGTCCGCGGCCGCGGCGCGACCGTCGAGGCTCTGCGCCCACTTCACGGTCACGAACGGGCGGCCGAGTCGAACGACTGACAGCCACGAGTCGAGCATCTCGGTGATCTCGTCGGCGCGGGCCCCCGACTCGACCTCGATGCCGTGGTCGCGCAAGCGCTCGGCGCCGCCCGACGACGGCTCGGCCGGATCGGCGACGGCGTACACGACGCGCGAAACGCCCGCTTCGATCAGGGCCACCGCGCAGGGACCCGTGCGACCGGTGTGGTTGCACGGCTCGAGGGTGACGACCATGGTCGCGCCCCGGGCGTCGTCGGGCGACAGGCGCGAGAGCGCCTCGATCTCGGCGTGCGGGTTTCCGGCGCCCCGATGCCATCCCTCAGCGAGGACCTCGCCGGCCGGGCTCAACACGACGGCGCCGACCTGAGGATTGATGCCCCGGGGACCGAGGAGCGCCAGCTCTCTGGCGCGGCCCATGGCCTGCCACTCGGTGTCGCTGTACGTCATCCCGGATCCTTCGATTCATCCGGGGTGTCGCAAAGAATTGCGCGGCGTCGACCGTCGGGACGGTCAACGCGTGCTGCCTCTCATCCGGACTCGCGTGGTTTCCCACGCATCACCGTCGGTTCCGGAATTTCACCGGATCAGCCGCACCGCCGAAGCGCCGCAGCTCGCGGACTGTCACCGCCGGTTCGGATTCTCACCGACCCCGGAGCACGTTGTTCTTACTTGATCCTATCCAACGCGCTCATGCGCGTTTCATTCCCGCTCGCTGGGACCGGCGCGCTCGCCATCTCGCTCGCTACTTCAGTAGCCGCGACAGGCGACGGTCGGCGAGCACCTTGCCGCCCGTTTGGCACGTGGCGCAGTACTCGAGCGAGTTGTCGGCGAAGAAGACGCTCCGCACGGTATCGCCACAGACGGGGCAGGCCTCGCCGCGTCGACCGTGCACGCGCATCCCGCGGCGCTTGGCGTCCTTCAGGTCGGCGGGTGGTTTGCCGGATGCCGTGGCCACCGCATCCTGAAGCGTTGTATGCATCGCGTCATACAGCCCCTGCACGTCCGCCGCGGTGAGTGATGCGGCCAGCGCGTAGGGCGACATCCGTGCGACGTGCAGCACCTCGTCGGAGTAGGCGTTGCCGATGCCCGCGATGATCGACTGATCGCGCAGCAC
>NZ_HG779706.1:0-19492 GCF_000582705.2 Microbacterium sp. C448 | reverse complement strand
CGCGCGAAGGGTCCAGCCCTCGTGCAGCGCGCGTGCGGCGCTCACTTGACCGCTCCCGCCGTGAGGCCGCGGTAGATGAACCGCTGCAGGACGAGAAACGCGATGAGGGTGGGGACGATGACGAGCACGGTCCCCGCGGCGATGATCTCCCAGTGGGCGCCGAAGGGCCCCTTGAAGCGGAAGAGCGACGTCGAGATCATCTCGTGCGAGGGCAGGTAGAGGAAGGGCATATAGAACTCGTTGTAGATCGCGATGCCCTTGATGATCACGACGGTCGCGATCGCGGGCTTGAGCAGGGGGAGGATGACGCGCCAGTAGATCGTCCAGCGGTTCGCGCCGTCGAGCATGGCGGCCTCGTCGAGCGAGACGGGGATGGACTGCATGAACTGGATGAAGATGTAGATCGAGATGATGTCGGTTCCCATGAACAGCAGCACGAGCGCCGCCATATTGTCGTACAGTCCCAGGCCGTTGATGATCTGGAACGTGGCGACCTGGCTCGTGACACCGGGGATGAGAGTCGCGACCAGGAAGAGGGCGACGATGAGCTTCTTGCCCCGAAAGGTGAACCGATCGAGCGCATAAGCGGCCATCGTGCCGATCAGGATCGTGCCGACGAGCGAGAAGACGAGCACGATCGTGGTGTTGATGAACCCCTCGACCATGCCGCCTTTCTCGAACGCGGTCACGTAGTTGTCGATGTTGAACCAGTTCGCGGGCGCGTCGAACGGGCCCGACTGACCGAACTCCTGAGACGTCTTGAAGCTCGCGATGAACACGACGCTCAGGGGGATCAGGGTGAACAGCACGCCGATGATGAGTGAGGCGTACTTGGTCGTCGTTCCCGCGATGCGGCGGGTCGCGATCGTGGCGTCGCTGCCGCCTCGCCGCCGGCGCGGGGGGCCGAGCGGGACGGCCGTTTCGGGGTTGCTCTGCAGGGCGGTCATGACAGCTCGACCTTCTCGTCGGGGAAGAGTTTGCGCTGGACCCAGGTGACCAGCAGGACGATGAGCAGCAGCACGACCGCCATGGCGGACGCTAGGCCCACCTGGCGGAAGTTGAATGCCGTCTGCAGCGTCTGGATGACGAACGTCGACGTGCCGTTCGCGCCACCGGTCATGATGAAGGGGATCTCGAACACCGCCAGGCTGCCCGCTACCGCGAGGATGAACGTGAGGCCGATGATGCGACGGATTCCGGGGAAGGTGAGCGCCCAGAACTGCTGCCACTTGCTCGCTCCGTCGATCTCGGCGGCCTCGTAGAACTCGGCAGGGATCGACTGGATCGCCCCGAGGAACAGCACGAAGTTCATGCCCGTGTAGCGCCATACGCTGGTGCCGGCGAGCGAGTAGTTCGCGATGTCGGGGTCGCCGAGCCACTGCGGCGGATCGCTCAGCCCGAACCAGCTCAGCACCGTGTCGAGTGTCCCGTCCGGCTGGAACAGGTAGAGGAAAACGAAGCCGATCGCGACGCCGTTGATCAGGTACGGGAAGAACAGCACGCCGCGGAAGAAGTTCGAGAACCGTGTCGACGTCGACAGGAGAGCGGCGAAGTAGAGGGCGATCGCCATCTGCACGAATGCGCCCGCGAAGTAGTAGAGACTGACGAAGAACACCCCGAATATCTGCGGGTCGGTGAACACGTCGACGTAGTTGTCGAACCCGATGAAGTTCTTGTCGAGGTCAAGCCCGTCCCAGTCGGTGACCGAGTACCACAGCATGTTGACCGCGGGCAGATATGTCAACAGGAGCAGCAGGCCCACGGCCGCGCCGATGAAGAGGTAGGGGGTGAGTGACGCGAGGAGGCCTCGACCCGCGGGGGCGCCGGCAGCGGCGCCGGAGCGGCGTCGGCGGCGACGTCGCCGCGGACGGTCGGAGTCGGCGATCTCGGCGAGATCGAGCTCCTCGGGGGTGACGGCGACGAGGGGCCCAGCGGCACCCGTCCCGGTGGGCCCGGCAGTGGAGAATGACATCACAGCATCCGTTCGACGGGCACCGGCCGGGACGTCGTCCGCCCCGGCCGGTGCGATGGTCGTGGGTCAGCCCACCTCGGCGCGGGCCTCGGCCCAGCGGGTGTTCAGCTCGTCGAAGTAGGACTCCTTGTCGCCGTCGGCGGCGCCGCGCGCGATGTCGATGAGCTTCTGGCGGTACAGGTTGCCCCAGACGTCGATCTGGGCGGTGTCGGCGATGTTGGTGAACAGTGCCTCTTGCCCCACCGGTGCCGCGTTCAGCTCGATGAGCTCAACACCCGCGTCGGAGAGCCCGGTGAGGTTCTCGGGCAACGGGTCGGCCAGCAGTGCTGAGACCATGCCCTGCGACTCGGTGAACCCCGAGTCCTCGATCAGGTAGTCGATCCACGCCATGGCGGCGGCCTTGACGGAAGAGTTCTTGTTGATGCCGAGGTTGTAGTCGCCGCCCACCATCGCGTACTGGGCGCCGTCCACGGTCGAGGGGAATGTCATGTAGCCCACGACGGACGGGTCCTCGCCGGCGTCGGTCGCCGCCGCCTGCAGTTGCGAGATGGCCCACGAGCCGAGCGCCATCGTGGCGATCTTGCCGGTCGCGAAGTCGACCTTCGACTGCTCCCAGTTGGTGGTCAGCGGGTCTTCCTCGGTGTAGCCACCAGCGACCGTGTCGTAGACGAGCGAGTCGATCGCGAAGATGTCGGTGCCCTCAGTCCACGGCGCATCCTCGGTCGCCATCGCATTCATGGCCTCGGGGTCGCCGGTCACGGCGCCGATGTTGCCCGACCATTGGCTGAGGGGCCAGCCGTCCTTATAGTTCGTGTACATCGGGATGGCGTCGGTGTTCGCCTGAATCTTCTCCATCGCCGCGAGCCACTCGTCTTCGGTGGCGGGGGGCGCGGTGATGCCGGCCTCTTCGAAGACGGCCGTGTTGTACACGATGCCGTTGGCGTTGCCGCCGAGTGCCAGGCCGTACTGCGTGCCGTCGTAGCTCTTGGGCGCCAGGAATCGGTAGTCGGCCGTGAGCTCTTCGGTATCCCCGAGAGGCTCGAAGAAGTCGGCGAACTGGTCGGGCTGGACGCTGTTCGGGATGCCCAGCACGTCACCGTAGTTCGTCGTCGACAGACGCGTCTTCAACTCGCCCTCGTAGTCGGTGATGCCTTCGAACGTCACGGTCGCGTTGGGGTACATCTCGTGGAACTCCTCCGCGTACGCGTCGAAGGTGCCATCCTGCACGAGGTCGGTGCGCCACGTGACGAAGGTCACCTCGCCCGTCACCTCGCCGTCGATCGTGTTGTCCGCGTCATTGGCGCCGGAACCACCCGTGCAGCCACTGACCGCGACGGCGGTCGCGACGAGCAGTGTGATGCCCGCCAGTGTCTTCCTAGCCATGTGATCTCTCCTTGTCAGGTTCAGCTTTGAACTGAGGTGCTGTTGCCGCCGCATCGTCGCGCGGCGTATCGCCGGGCCAGAGTATGCGTATTCGCGGCGATCCACAAGGCGCAATGTCAACGCTGTCTTTGTCTGTCCGAAGCATCATTCATGGGCTATAGCGCTGATTTATCAACAAATATTGAGACGCAAACCGACATTGTGGTGGTGATGATGTCCGTGAAATGTCTGACGTCGACATGATGCCGAAGCGATGTTAGGCTAACCGGAATCCCAGGAAGGTGAGTCAGTGACGATTCAGAACCGCGCGACCCTCGACGACGTCGCCCGTCTCGCCGGCGTGAGTTCGAAGACGGTCTCGCGCGTGTTCGCGAGTCGCGAGCTCGTCTCACCCGAAACGGCCGAGCGTGTGCTCGCGGCGGCCAAGCGGCTGCGTTTCCGGCCGAACACGCTCGCGCGCAACCTGCGCCGCGGCGGCGGCACGAACACGATCGGGTTCATCATGGGTGAGCTCGGCAACCCCTTCTACTACAAAGTCGCCGCGGGTATCGAAAAAGAGCTGGCCGCGCACGGCCACGCGCTCGTCGTGGCGACGACCGACGACACGCCCGAGGGCGAGGAACGGGTCGCCGACGCGCTCCTCGCGCAGCGCATCGGCGCGCTCCTGCTCATCCCGGTCGCCGATGACCAGTCCTACCTGGAGGGTGAGCGTCAGCTCGGAACCCCCGTGATCGCGATCGACCGGCCGGCGCGCAACCTCGTCGCCGACTCGATCGTGCTCGAGAACCGTCGCGGCGTCTTCGACGCGACGAGCCGGCTCCTGGCCCGCGGGCATCGGCGCATCGGCTACGTGTGCAATCCGGCATCCGTCTACACGCAGAAGGAGCGCCTGCGTGGCTACCGCGACGCCCTGGCTGAATACGGCATCCATGACAGCTCCCGGTGGGAGCGGCTCGAGGACGACCTGACGATCCCACCCGACAGGATCGTGGACGACTTACTCTCGTCCGAGGACGCGCCGACCGCCCTGATCGCGGGAAACAACCGGATGACGATCGGAGCCTTGCGGGTGCTGCGCGATCGAGATGCAGCCGGACGCACGGCCCTCGTCGGCTTCGACGACTTTGACACCGCGGACGTCATCGGTGTGAGCGTGATCAGCTACGACCCGTTCGAGCTGGGCCGACAGGCCGCGCTGGCGGCGATGGAGCGCATCGGCGATCCGGCGGGATTCACTCGTCAGGTCGAGCTGCCCACGTGGATCATCGAGCGCGGCAGCGGTGAGCGTCCGGCGCCGACGGGCGACGACCACTGACCCGGCCCTCGCCCGACCCCCAGCCTCATCCCACTCGATCCCCGACCCGACCCCTGGAGACGAACGACATGCCCCGCTTCGACCTGCCGCTGAACGACCTGCGCGAGTACTCGCCCGAGATCGCGGTCCCGCCGGACTTCGACGAGTTCTGGCGCGGCACACTTGCCGAGGCGCGTGCGCACGACGTGCCGGTCGAGGTGATTCCGGTCGAGAGCCCGCTCTCGACGATCGAGGTCTTCGACGTCACCTTCCCCGGCTTCGCCGGCGACCCGATCAGGGCGTGGCTTTTGCTCCCCGCCGGCACCGAGGGCCGCCTGCCGGCGGTGGTCGAGTACAACGGATACGGCGGGGGTCGGGGGCTTCCGTTCGAGCGGCTCGGCTGGGTCTCGGCCGGGTACGCCTACCTGTTCATGGACACGCGCGGTCAGGGCTCCGCGTGGGGCACGGGCGGCGCGACCCCCGATCCGCACGGCACGGGCCCCTCGTTCAGTGGATTCATGACTCGGGGGATCGAAGACCCCGCCGATTACTACTATCGCCGGGTCTATACCGATGCGGTGCGGGCGATCGATGCCGTCCGCACGATGAACCGCGTCGACCCGGAGCGGGTCGCGGTGTGCGGCGGGAGCCAGGGCGGAGGCATCGCGCTGGCCGCCGCGGGGCTCAGCGACGGGCTCGTCGCCGCAATGCCCGATGTGCCGTTCCTCTGCCACTTCGAGCGTGCGGTCGGCATGACCGACCACGACCCCTACAACGAGATCGTGCGCTACCTGTCGATCCACCGTGGTGCGCAGGAGCGGGTGTTTCGCACCCTGTCGTACTTCGACGGAGCGACGATGGCGACGCATGCCGCGGCGCCCGCCCTGTTCTCGGTGGGACTACTCGATCCGATCTGCCCGCCTTCGACCGTGTTCGCCGCCTACAACCGCTACGCGGGCGAGAAAGCGATCGAGGTCTACCCCTTCAACGAGCACGAGGGCGGGTCGACCTACCAGTGGCTCGCGCAGACGGCGTTCCTTGCCTCGCGCGTGTAGCGGATGACGGACTACTCCGACGCCGAGGCACTGCTCGCGGCCAGCGTGCGGCGAACGCAGCCGCTGCGTTCCTTTCTGCGCCTGCTGCGCCCGCACCGTATCCGACTGACGCTGGCGATCGCCTGCTTCGTCGTCAAGGACAGTCCGGCCTGGTTGCTGCCGCCGATCACCGCGGCGATCATCGACATCGTCGTGAGCGGTGGGCCCGTCGACGGGTTGTGGATGTGGGGAGGGGCGGCGCTCGCGCTTCTCGTGCTCAACTATCCGTTCAACATGATCGTCGTGCGGCTGACCTCGGCGGCGACCCGCTCCCTGGCATTCACCGTGCGCTCGGGGCTAGCCGCGCGGATGCAGCGTCTCTCGCTCGGCTATCACAACCGCCAGAATGCGTCGGTCATGCAGACCAAAATCATCCGAGATGTCGAGAACCTCGAACTCACGATGCAACAGGTATTCCCGACCGCGGTCGGGTCGATCGCGACTCTGCTCGGCGCGATCGTGATCACAGCGGTCACGGTGCCGCAGTTCGTCGTGGTATTTGCCTTGACGATCCCCGTCGGCGCAGGACTCGTCATCTTCATCCGCAGTCGCGCCGGTCAGCGCAACGAGGCATTCCGACGTCAGGTCGAGCGCCTCTCTGCGCAGGTCAACGAGATGGCCACGTTGATGCCGCTCACGCGTGGGCACGGCCTCGAGGATCTCGCGACGTCACGGGTCGCGGCGCGGGCCGCGTCCGTTCGCGCTGCCGGACGCGAGCTCGATGTTCTCAATGGTCGCTTCGCTGCGCTGTCGTGGATTTCTTACCAGGTGCTCGGGCTCCTGTGCCTCGTGGGTGCGGCCACGGCCGCGGTGCTCCAGCTCGTTCCGATTTCTGCCGGGGAGGTCGTGCTGCTCACGACGTACTTCACGGTTCTCACCAACGCGATCGTGATGTTGATGAACGTCGCGCCGGTCTTCAGTCGAGGCATGGACTCGGTGCGCTCGATCGCCGAGGTGACGGAAGAGCTCGACGTCGAGGAGAACGCCGGTAAGGCTTCCGTTCCCGGAATCACGGGCCGCGTGCAGCTGCGCGATGTCACCGTGACGTACCCGGAGGCGTCGCGCCCCGCACTCGACGGCGTCACGCTCGAGATCGGCGTCGGCGAGACCGTGGCCTTCGTCGGGCCCTCGGGGTCGGGAAAGTCGACCATCGTCAACGTGATCCTGGGCTTCGTGCACCCGAGTCGGGGTGCCGTACTCATCGACGGCCACGACCTCGCCGACCTCGATCTGCGCTCACTCCGTCGTCACGTCGCGATCGTCCCGCAGGAGCCCGCCCTGTTCGACGGCACCATCCGGCAGAACGTCACATACGGAGACCTGGACAGGAGCGAGCGCGAAGTGCTCGACGCTCTCGCGGCGGCGAATGCCCTGGACCTCGTCCACGGACAGCCGGAGGGACTCGACGCGACGATCGGCGATCGCGGCTCGCGTCTCTCGGGCGGGCAGCGGCAGCGCCTCGCGATCGCTCGGGCGCTTATCCGGGCTCCGCGCATCCTGATCCTCGACGAGGCCACGAGCGCGCTGGATCCCGAGTCCGAGGCGAAGGTCACCGAGGCGATCGATCGCGCGCGGACGGGACGCACGACTCTTGTCGTCGCCCACCGGCTGTCGACCGTCCGCAGGGCCGATCGCATCGTCGTCATCGAAGCGGGGCGGATTGCCGAGATCGGAAACCACACCGAATTGCTCGCCCGGGGTGGCCTATACGCCCGCCTTGTCGCGCTGCAGTCGAACTGACCGCGCCGTTCGCCTACGCGTGCACCCAGACATCGGTGCCGACGTCGGCCCACTGATAGATCTGCTTGGCCAACGACGTCGGCATGCCGACGCATCCGTGGCTCAACGGAGTGCCCCAGATGTTGCGCCAGTACACGGCGTGGAAGGCCTGATCACCGCTGAAGTACATGACCCACTCGACGTCGGGCTGCAGATAGCCGACCTCGGTGTTGCCCATGTCCTGCACGCGGACCTTGGCGTTAACGGTGAAGTTGCCCTGACGGGTGGCCCAGCCGGGGCCGCCGCTGGAGATCAGCCACGAGTCGACGACGACGTCGTTCTCTTTCACGTACAACCGCTGTTCGGACAGGTCGACCTCGAGCAGGCGAACCACGGACGTGGTCTGTGCGGTTGTCACCTCGACATCGAGCGCGTACGCGGCATCGCCGGCGGCGAGTTGCGACGCGAAGCCCGCGGCGATCCCGGTTGTCGCGCCGAGAACTCGTCCGTCGGCTCCCGCCTGCTCGGTGCGCAGCACCGTACCGGCCTTGTTGACGACCTGGACGCCGTTGACGGGCGCGCGATCCACGGCGGCGGGCAGTGTGTCGACCACGGTCTGGATCGCCGCGCTGTCGGCCGAGATGTCGATCGTGCCCTGGTCAGGATCCGGCGTCAGCGTCAGCCACGAAGCGAGCACATCCGCCGCGATCGGAACGGTGCGCTCTTCGCCGACGTAGAAGCCCGCCGACGCGACCATGGCGTTCAGCTGCTCGACACGGGCTGTCGCGGCATCCGTTGTGATGTCGGCCTCGAGGGCGACCAGCTCGCCGTCGAAGGCCGGGGATAGCGAGGGGTCGAGCAGCCGCGCCTCGTACGCCTGCTCGATCGCGGCGTTGTCGAGCCCGCGACCCGGGACCGCCGGGGTGACGACATAGGAGCCGGTGGCGGCGTCGAATGCCACGACGGCGTCTACGGGTTCTACCCAGTCGGCGGCGAAAGCGTTGGCGAGGGCAGCCTCGGATTGAGCGGCGTCCACCTCGGGGGCGACGCGGTCGGGGCTCGGGAACCAGCCGCCCACCTGCCACATCGGGTGCGTTTCGAGGGCGGTCTGCGCGAGTGCATCCGCATCGATCGACGCGCCCAGATCGGCGCCTGTGATGGTCGCGGTCGTGCCGGCGACGGACACCTCGACACCCGTTCCGGACACGGTTTGCGAGACTTTCTCGGCCGCGGCGCCGACGGTGAGGCCGCCGACGGGTACTCCCGCGATGGTCACACCCGGTGCGATCAGGATGGTGCCGAAGAAGACGCCGACGCCCGCAAGGGCGAGAGCGGGGATGCCGATCCAGAGGGCAAGCGGCCAGCGGCGACGCTTGCGTGGAGGAGCCGGAGTCCACTCCACGCGCGGCGCAGGAGTCAGCGGCGCATCGTCGTCGGTGGACGATGGCGTCGAAATGAGATCAGTCACGGGCCCCCCCTCACCCGCGGAGGGGTGTGCCTCGATTGTAGGCGAGCGTTGATAACGAAGGCGCAACGACTCTTTATCGTGCTCGGCGCGAGCGTGCAACTCTGCACGACGCGGCGCAAAGAGGGGTCTGGCCTACTCCAGGCAGAGTTCCTGGAACGCGGTGAAGCTCTCCTGCAGGTCGGTGCCGAGGTTCTGAAGCTCCGCGACCTTGGTGGCATCCCCCTCGGAGAGCGCTGTCATCGCTTCTCCGGCAGCCTCGAACACGGCCTGGATGTCGGGCAGCAGCGCGGCGACCTCGGCGTTCCCGACCTCTGCGGACGCGTCTCCCAAGGCATCCGCCGCGGCCTGGAACGCGGCGGCCGCGTCCTCGGGCTGTTCGGCGGTGACGCCCTCGAAGTCGTCAGAGACGCTCTGGATTGTGTCGTTGACCGAGGCGCAGGCCTCTTCCACGGTCTGCGACTCGGGTGCGCTCGCGCCACTCGAAGACTCGCTGTTCGAAGACTCGGTGCCCTCGTAGGATTCGGTCCCGCCGCCCGTGCACGCGGTCAAGCCGAACGTTGCTGTCACGGCAAGCGCGAGCGCGATCAGTCGTCGATTCATGACAGTTCCCCCTCGGTGAAGGTCCCAGCCTATGCGCGCTCTCTGCGCGGCGTCGCGAGGACGCAAGATTACGGTTTTGTAAATGATCCGAACGAACTATGAACGAGGGGTTGCCAACGAGCGTGTTAGTAAGGTCTACTAACAAACATGTCGACCCCCGAGCAGCCCCCCGGCGCGGTGTCCGAGTCCGCGACCGAACGCACGCTCCCGAACACCACGCCGCAGGCAACGACGTCTCCACGGGCTTTCGGGGCCGGTCGCTCCCTGCGGCCCGGCAAGAAGGTCCTGCCGGAGCACGGACGCGGGCACAACCGGTCGCTCGTCCTCCAGACGCTCTTTCACCGCGGCCCCTTGAGTCGCGCGGATCTGTCGCGCGAAACCGGGCTCACCCGCGTCACGATCAGTGACCTGGTCGCCGAGCTGATCTCCGATGGCTTCGTGATCGAACAGGGCCTGCGCGAGGGTTCGCGACCCGGCAAACCGGCGATCCTGCTCGATATCGACCGCGCTGCGCACCGCATCGTCGGGATCGACCTCTCGGGTCCGACCGCCTTTCTGGGCGCGGTGCTTACGCTCGACGGCGAGATCGTCGCCCGTCGCGAAGTGCCGCGGCCGGGCGGGGGAGAGGCCGCTGCCACGGCCGTCATCGAACTCGCGCGTCACCTGATCGCCGACTCGTTCGCGCCGGTGCTGGGCGTCGGCGTCGGTACCCCCGGTATCGTCGACGACCGCGGCGTCGTCTTGAGCGCTCCGAACCTCGGGTGGACGGCCTTCGACCTCGAATCGCGCCTTCGGACGGCGCTCGAGCTCCCCGTTCTCGTCGCCAACGACGCCAATGCGGCCGCGCTCGCCGAGTACACGTTCGGCGGCGCGGAAGACGACATGATGCTCATCAAGGTCGGCGCGGGTGTCGGATCGGGACTGCTCACCGGCGGTCAGCCGACCCGTGGCAGCCGGTTCGCCGCCGGTGAGATCGGACACGTCACGATCGGGACGGATGGCGGTCCGCGCTGTGCGTGCGGCAAGGTCGGCTGCCTCGAGGCCTGGCTGTCGGTGCCGGCGTTGGAAGCCCGCCTGGCCGAGGCGACCACAGATACCGACAGAGACGGCATCCTGCGGGACGCGGGCGAGCGACTCGGGATCGCGGTCGCGCCCATCGTCGGCGCGCTCGATCTGTCCGAGATCGTCTTGTCGGGTCCGCCCGAACTGATCGACGGTCCCCTGCTCCAACAGACCGCCGACACCCTGCGCGCCCGCACGCTCGCCGAGTTCCACGACGGCGTGCGCGTGCGGATGACACAGCACGGCCAAGACATCGTTCTGCGCGGGGCCGCCGTCATGGTGCTCTCGGGCCAGCTCGGCGTCTCGTGATCCGAACCACCCGATCGACACACGCACGACCCACTCAACACATCACTCAATACACGCGAAGGAACACCATGAAGAAGACGCTCGGGGCCATGGCCCTGCTCGGGGCATCCGCCCTCGTCCTCGCCGGCTGCACCGCCGGATCGTCGGAATCCGCCGAGATCCGGGTCTGGCTGGTCGGTACGGACACCCCGCAAGAGGCTCGGGACTACCTCGTCGAGACCTTCGAGGCCGACAACCCCGGCTCGACCCTCGTGATCGAAGAGCAGTCGTGGGACGGACTCGTCGACAAACTCACGACCAGCCTGTCGAGCTCGGACAGCCCCGACATCGTCGAGTTCGGCAACACCCAGGCTGCCGCCTTCACCTCAGTGGGCGCCCTGCTCGATCTCACGGACGAGTACGAGGCACTCGGCGGCGACGACCTGCTGCCGGGCTTCGTCGAGGCCGGGTCCTACGACGGGCAGTTCTTCGCTCCGCCCCTGTACTCGGGCGCTCGGGTGGTCTTCGCCGACCCCGCCCTGGTGACGGCCGCGCCCGCAACACTCGACGAGTACGTCACGAGCGCGAAGGCGCTCGCCGCGGCGAACCCCGGGAAGTCCGGCATCTACTTCGCCGGCCAGGACTGGTACAACGCGCTGCCCTTCATCTGGGAGAACGGTGGCGAGATCGCCGTCCCGGATGGCGACAGCTGGGACGCCCAATTGTCATCGGATGCCTCGGTCGCGGGTCTGCTGCAGGTGCAGGACCTGATGATGAACGCCTCGCTCGCACCGAAGGACGGCGACAACGCCGAGCCCTGGACCCCGTACTGCGAGAACCAGGCCGTGCAGTTCTCGGCGCCGAACTGGGCGCTCGGGCTCGCCAGCGCGTGCGAGACGGCGACCCCGCCGGCAGCTCCGTTCGTCTACGCCCTCCCGGGCATGGAGGGCGGGGCGGCGCAGGTCTTCGCGGGCGGCTCCAACATCGGAATCTCTGCCCAGTCGGCCAATCCCGACCTGGCGAAGAGCGCCCTGGCAATCATCCTGAGCGATGAGTTCCAGACGATTTACGGCGAGAACGGCCTCATCCCGGCCAAGAAGTCGCTTGCATCGACGCTCGGCGACACCCCCGAGGCCGTCGCCTTCACCGAAGCCGCGAGCAACGCCAAGCTCACGCCCGCGTCACCGAACTGGGCCGAGGTCGAGGCATCGCGTGTTCTCGAAGACTTCTTCGTGCAGATCGCGCTCGGCGGCGACGTCGCGGCGCTCGCGACCGAGGTCGACACGCAGATCGAGTCGATCCTCAACGGCTGATCGGGCGGGCCGGGGGAGCCGCGCGCTCCTCCGGCCCCGCGCATCCGTCCCTCATTCGTTCATCACCCGCCCATTCGCCTCCCGAGCAGGAGATCCCATGTCGAGCGTCCCCCGCGGACTCGCCCCGGCCGTGAGTGCGGTCGAGGGAGAGCGGCTCGTCGCCCCCGAACCACCCGTCCCCGACCGGCAGCGCGGCGGTCGACGCCGGTCCCGCCGGCCCGGCGGATTCACGCCCTACGCACTCCTGGGGCCCGGGTTGCTCGTGCTCGCCGTGATCACCGGCTGGCCCCTCGTGCAGCTGTTCGTCATGTCTTTCCAGGAATTCGGTCGGGCTCAGGTGTTCGGTGCGCCGCCCGAATTCGTCGGGCTGGCGAATTACCTCGCCGTACTGACAGACGCCGAGTTCTGGCAGGTGCTCGGCCGTTCGGTGCTGTTCGCGGCCGTGTGTGTCGTGCTGACGATGCTGCTCGGCATCCTGGTCGCCCTGCTCATGCGGCGGCTCGGCACGGGCCTGCGCACCCTCGTCTCGGTGGGGCTGCTGCTCGCGTGGGCCATGCCGCCCTTGTCGGCGACGATTGTCTGGGGCTGGATCTTCGACACGCAGTACGGGGTGTTGAACGCGTTTCTCAGCGCGCTCGGTCTGCCGTTCGAGGGGCACTCGTGGCTGATCGATCCGCTCAGCTTCTTCTTCGTCGCGACGATCATCATCGTCTGGGGTGCCGTGCCCTTCGTTGCCTTCACGGTGTACGCGGGTCTCACGCAGGTACCGGATGAGGTGCTCGAAGCCGCGCAGCTCGATGGGGCAGGGGCCGTGCAACGGTTCCGGCTCGTGGTCGTGCCGTACATCCGCTCGATCCTCATCATCGTGACGATCCTGCAGGTCATCTGGGACCTGCGGGTGTTCACGCAGATCTACGCGCTGCAGTCGATCGGCGGTCTCGCATCCCAGACGAACACGCTCGGGGTGTACATCTACCGCGTCTCGCTCGGCTCGGGCGACTTCGGCGCGGGCGGCGCGATCTCGGTCATCGTCGTGCTGATGCTCGTCGGAGTCTCGTTGTTCTACGTTCGCCGAAGCCTGCGGGAGGAGAGCGCATGAGCGCCGTTTCGACGCGGCGCAACATTGGGCGGACGGATGCCGAGGCATCCGCTCGTTCGACGCGTCCGTCCCGCGCTGCACGCCCGCCGCGCCGCAAGATCTCGGCGCGCCGCCGCACGGGGTCGCTGCTCGCCGGTGTGGCGGCGCTCGTGGTCTTCTTCTTCTCGGTCTTCCCTGTGTACTGGATGGTCAACACCTCGTTCCAGCCGAACGGGCAGGTGCGGGGGAGTGAACTGCACCTGTGGCCCGACAACGGCACGCTCGAGAACTACGCGAGCATCATCCTCGGGCAGACCCGTGCGCCGTTCGTGCCGGCATCGCTGAACTCGCTGCAGATCGCGCTCATCACCGTGATCGTGGCGCTCGTCTTCGCTTTTCTCGCGGCACTCGCCGTGACGCGGTTCCGCTTCCGGGCTCGGGGTTCGTTCATCGCGACGATCCTGATCGTGCAGATGATTCCCGCCGAGGCGATGATCATCTCGACCTTCCGGCTGATCGATGGGTGGCAGCTGCTCAACACGATCATCGGGCTCTCAGCGGTCTACATCGCGACCGTCCTGCCGTTCACGATCTGGACGCTGCGGGGCTTCGTCAACGGCGTGCCGGTCGAACTCGAAGAAGCCGCGATGATCGACGGGCTGAGCCGCTCGCAGGCGTTCTGGCGCATCACGTTCCCGCTGCTCGCGCCCGGGCTGGTCGCGACCGGCGTGTTCGGCTTCATCCAGGCGTGGAACGAGTTCGTCTTCGCGCTCGTGCTCAACCCGCGCCCCGAGGCCATGACGCTTCCGGTGTGGCTGCGGACGTTCCTCGACCCGAACGGCGGCACGAACTGGGCCGAGCTGATGGCCGGGTCGACGCTGGTCGCCGTGCCGGTCGTGATCTTCTTCCTCATCGTGCAGGGACGGATGACGAGCGGCCTCGTCTCGGGGGCGGTCAAGGGCTGATGGGTGATCCGGTGTGCACCGTCCCTCGATCGGGGGCCGGGCGATGAGGGTCGGGCTGGACGTCGGCGGTTCGAAGACCGAGGGAGTCGCCGTCGCGCCGGACGGGTCGATTGTGGCTCGCGTGCGCCGCGCCACGGGGTGGGGTCCGGATGCCGTGGTCGAGACGATCCTCGGGGTCGTTGCCGACCTCGGGGCCGAGCTGGGCGCCGAGGCGTCGGGGGCTGCGCCGCAGATCGCGTCGGTCGGCATCGGCATCCCGGGCCAGATCGCGCCCGGCTCCCTGTGGGTAGAGCATGCCGTCAACCTGGGCATCGAGTCGCTCGACGTCGGCGACACCGTCGCGTCGACGCTGGGGGTGCAGGTATACGTCGACAACGACGTGCGGGCCGCGGCGCTCGGCGCCGCCGTGTTGCGCGGGGGTTCGGGGTCGATTGGGTACCTGAACCTCGGGACGGGCATCGCCGCGGGGATCGTGACGGGCTTTGTGACGGGCTCTCTAGCGGGGTCGATAGCTGCGGCGGGTTCTGGGCGCGAGACGGTGCCCGCGGTCTGGCGTGGTTCGCGCGGCGCGGCCGGCGAGGTCGGTCACATCAGCGTGGATCCCGCGGGACCGATGTGCCGGTGTGGACAGCGCGGATGCATCGAAGCCCTCGCAGGGGGCGCCGCGCTCGCCGAACGGTGGGGGCGACCGGGCACTCATCCTGTGGGGGACATCTTCGACGCGGCCGAGTCGGGCGATCCGCTCGCGCTGACGCTCCGCGGCGAGCTCGCGCGCGGAGTCGCGGCGGCGGTGCGGATACTGGTCCTCACGACGGATGTCGAGACCGTCGTTCTCGGTGGCGGACTGACCGCGCTCGGTGCACGATTGCACGACGACGTGCGGCGCGAGCTCGAGGCGGTGGCCGAGGCATCCGTCTTCCTGCGTTCACTCGCGCTCGCCGACCGTGTGGAATTGCTCCCGCCGGGTTCGCCGGCTGCCGCTCTCGGCGCCGCACTGTCGGGAGCGCCGGAGGAAGGGGTTCTGATTCATGGCTGAGGTCGTCATCGTTCCGGATGCCGCGACGGGCGGTGCCCTCGTCGCCGACGAGATCGTGCGCCTGATCGCCGGGCGCCCCGACGTGGTGCTGGGCCTGGCGACGGGGTCGAGCCCGCTTCCGGTCTATCGGTCGCTGGTGGAGCGACTGGCGGGCAGGGACGTTTCGCGCGTCCGCGCGTTCGCCCTCGACGAGTACGTGGGCCTGGCCCCCGACGATCCGCAGAGCTACCGCAGCGTGATCCGGCGCGAGGTCGTCGAGCCGCTCGGGCTTGACCCGGAGCGGGTGGGGGTGCCCGACGGGTCGCTGACGGGGATCGAACACGCGGGCGAGGCGTACGAGGCCGAGCTCGAGGCATCCGGAGGCGTGGACCTTCAGCTGCTCGGGATCGGCAGCGACGGGCACATCGGGTTCAACGAGCCGGGGTCGTCGTTTGCGTCGCGCACGCGCGTGAAGACCCTGACCCGGCTCACCCGGGAAGACAACGCGCGATTCTTCGCCTCGATCGACGATGTTCCGGTGCACTGCATCACGCAGGGCCTCGGCACGATCCTGCGTGCACGGCACCTGGTGCTGCTGGCGTTCGGGGAGGGCAAGGCTGCGGCGGTCGCGGGTGCCGTCGAGGGGCCCCTCACCGCGTCGCTGCCCGGGTCGGCCATCCAGCTGCATCCGCACGCGACCGTCGTCGTGGACGAGGCCGCGGCGTCCGCCCTGCGCTTCGCGGACTACTACCGCGAGACGTGGGCGCACAAACCGGCCTGGCAGGGGCTGTAGCCCGCCCTGCGCACCGACTGGGGCACCGTAGGTGCAGTGGGGCACGGAGAAACCTGCCCCAAATGCACGAAACCTGCCCCGCTTCGCGCTCGACCCGCAGCTCAGGGCGCGAAGACCTTGCCCGGGTTGAGGATGCCGAGGGGGTCGAACACCCGCGCGATGTCGCGCTGCAGGGCCCACTGATCGTCGCCGAGCTCATCCGCCAGCCACCGCCGCTTGAGCGTGCCGATGCCGTGCTCGCCGGTGAGGGTGCCGCCGAGCGCGAGTGCGGCGCGGAACAGCGCATCCGCCGCCGCCCAGACATGGTCGGGCACCTCTTCGCCGTCGAACGCGAAGTTGGGATGCAGGTTGCCGTCACCCGCATGCGCGATCGTCGGGATCGTCACGTCGTACTCGCGCTCGATGCGCGCGATCTCATCGAACATCGTCGCGAGTGCGCTGCGGGGTACCGAGACATCCTCGATCAGTGTTGTTTTGCCGAGCGCCTCCATGGCCGGATGCATCGAGCGCCTGATCGTCAGCAGCCGCTCGCCCTCGTCCCGGTCACGCGTGACGGTGACGTTGCCGCCGTTTGCGGACAGGACGACGCCGATGGCCTCCGCCTCGGCCGCCGCGGCTGGGCCGTCGGTCTGGACGATCAACTGGGCCGCGCCGGGGGTGGGCGGCTGTATTCCGAGATAGGAATGTGCGGATGCGAGAGTCGTCGCATCCATCAGCTCCATGATCGCGGGCTGCACGCCCGAGGCGGTCACGGCCGCCGACGCCTGCGCCGCGGAGCGCACGTCGCGGAACGTCGCCGCGACCGTGCACACGTCACCGGGCACGAGGCGGCGGAGCTTGAGGGTCGCGCCCACCACGATCCCGAGGGTGCCCTCGGATCCGATCATGAGCGACGTGAGGTCGAGGCCCGTCACGCCCTTGACGGTGCGGTGCCCGAGGCGCAGGAGGCGCCCGTCGGCCAGCACGACGTCGAGGCCCAGTACGGCGTCGCGCACGACGCCGTACTTCGCGCACAGCAGCCCACCGGCGCCTGTCGCGATGTTGCCGCCGACCGTCGATATCGCACGGCTCGCGGGATCCGGCGCCCACCACAGGTCGTACTCGGCGAGCGCGGCATTCAGGTCGGCGTTGATGATCCCCGGCTCCACCACGGCGAGCAGGTCATCGGGACGCACCTCGAGGATCGCGTCCATCGACCGCATCGACAGCACGATCTCGCCGGGCCCGCCCATAGCGGCGCCCGCGAGACCCGTGCCGGCACCGCGCGTGACGACCGGGGTGCGCGTCGCGGTCGCAATCCGCATCGTCCGCTGGACATCCTCGACCGATGCCGCATGGACGAGGGCGAGTGGCCGACCGATCGAGCGATGACCGGATTTGTCGGCCCGGGCGGCCTCGAGCGAGGCATCCGTCGTATCAACGCGATGCGAAAGCTCGGCGCGCAGACGCGCGACAACATCGCCCTCGGGTGCGGCGTCGGGATGCACCGCGATGTCGAGATCAGACCTCACGCGAAACGCCGTCTTCCGACCACGAGTCCCGTGGCGACAGCGACGACGCCGAACGCCAGGCCGATCCACGGCTGGCCGAGGCTCCACCAGGCGAGCGTCGCGCTCACGAAGATCAGCAGCTCGATGAACGCGGCGACGAACGGATGCACCGCGATGACGGCCCGAGGCGACAGGAAAAGCGCCCACAGCAGAATCGCGAAGACGGGGGTGCCGATGCCGAAGACGAGGTTCCACGGGAAGGCGAAGGCGAGGAAGCCCCACAGCGCGAGGGTTCCGAAGGCCACGAGTTCGGTCAGCAGCCGCACGATGTCGATCACGCCGGGCCGTTCGACCATCCCGGGCGCTCGCCCGGTACCACCCGCGGGGGTCGATGCGGGCTGAGGTGCGCCGTCGAGCGCGGACGAATCGGTCATCGTCCCAGTCTACGAGCGGGGGTCAGTTCGTCAGATCCCAGACGAGAGCGGACGAACCCGCGACCTCGATCGGTGATCCGCTCGTCGGGACGTAGCGGACGGTGACGGGAGCGAGTGTGTACTCGACGAGGGAGAACGGCACCGACAGCGCGCCGACGCCGCCGGGCCCCAGCATGACGGTGGAACGTGTGACGCCGTCGACGTCCACGGAAAGGGTTGCGCCCTCTTCGCCGACCACGGAGATGTTCAGGGTGGCTGCGGCGAGGGTGATTGTGCTCGTGACGGAGAACTCGGTGGGCCCGCCCGGGGGAATTGTGGGCTGATCGGGATCGACCGGATCCACGGGGTCGACCGGGTCGACGGGATCGACGGGGTCTACGGGGTCGACCGGGTCTACGGGATCCACGGGTTCCACCGGATCGACGGGATCCACCGGATCTGCGGGTGTCGCCGGGGGTACGGGCTCGGTGCTCGGCGCCGGGCTCGATGCCGGGGTCGGATCTGCCGGCTCGTGGGCGGGAGCGGAGCAACCGGTTCGGCGGCGGGACTGGATGAGCTGTCGATCGGGATATCCGTGGACTCCGTGGACGGCAGAGCCGACGGCGAGGGAGCCGATGACGTTGAAGGAGACGCCACGGCCGCGGCCGAACTCGGCTCGGCTGCCGCGGGCGCGAAGAGGGACGGCCCCACAGTGACCCCGAGGACGGTTCCGCCGGTCACGACGGCGCCGACGGCGATCGCGACCGCAAGCCCCGCGCCCGAGAAGATCCCTGCCGCGCCCGCCGTCGCCGTGCCCGCGGCGGCGGCTCCTACCACCGCGCCCCCGGCGCCCGAAGCGGCAGAGCCCGCCGCCGCACCAGAGCCCGCCGCCGCGCCAGAGCCCGAAGCAGCCGCGGCCGCGCCGCCAGAACCCGCGCCGCCCGCGAAAGAGCCCGCGCCGCTCGCCGCCGCACCGCTCCCGCCCGCGACGGTGACGGCCCCGGGCATCAGACTCGATGGCATGGCCGCGAGGGCCATGATCGGGGCGCCTCCGCCCTGCAGCGTCGCGAGGTAGCTAGACGCACCGGCGATGCCGATCGTGAGCGGGAGCAGGACGAGGGCGAGGCGGGACGAGACATCCTTCGCCTCCGCAGCGACGATCGCGCAGCGTGCGCAGTCGTGCAGGTGCTCATCGACCCGACGCGTGTCGCGTGGGCCCAGGTTGCCGCGCGTGTAGGCGCCCAAACGTTCGATGGTCCACTGACAGTCCGAACCGTCGACGACGCTCTGCAGATGTGCCTGGACCCACGCCTCTCGGAGCCCTTCGCGGGCGCGGAATGCGAGCTGTGCGACGGCCGTCGGCTTGAGCCCCAGCAGGGGTGCGATCTCGGCGGGCTTCATGCCCTCGATCTCGGAGTACCAGAGCACCTCCTGCCAGCGGGTCGGCAGGCTGCGGAAGGCGCGGTGCGTCAGTCCGCGATCGAGTGCGTCCGCCGTCGCCTCGGGCGTTGACGCGGGGTCTTCGACGGCGTCGAGCTCGTCGAT
>NZ_HG779705.1:0-7280 GCF_000582705.2 Microbacterium sp. C448 | reverse complement strand
CCCCCCCCCGCCGCGGTGTTGCGGATACTCGTGAACAGGTAGGCGCGGAACGACCCTGTGGGCCCGCCGCCCCGGCGGATGGACTGGTAGATCCGTGCGTATGCCTCTTGCACCAGGTCGTCGGGGTCGAGAGAACTCGTGATCGAGCGTGCGACGGTGATGCCCGACCGGTAGTGGCGTCGCCAGAGTTCGGCATAGGCCTCGCCGTCGCCCGAGCGGGCGCGCAAGACGAGGTCGGCGTCGCCATCGCCTGTCGGCGTCGTGTCGACCTCGTCGCTCTCCATGCAGATTCCCCGTACTCGTCGTGTCGGCCGTGCCCGATTATTCGTCTCACTCAGAGAGACGCAGGGGCGGCCGCTTTATGACGCAGTTCTCTCCATTGTCCACGTCCCGCGGTGCGACGGGGAGGGATGCTCACGCGGACGACTCGAAAAAGTTTCCTTAACTCGCGTAATGAACTCCCTCGATGGGCATCTCTTGGGTGAGAGACGCGCTTCGCTCCTTCCGGGGGGATGGTGCGAAGTCGCTGTGGCGCTGGACGTCGCAGCCGCGGGGCGTGGCTTTCGGGTGGTCATCCGGGGGGAGGCCGATCCGGATCCACGCCCCGCCTCATCTCGACGCCGCGGGACTCATGGGGACACCGGCGCGAACCCGAACCGAGGCATGGGGATGCTGAAGACGGTGTCAGGACGCGCCGGCCCGCGGCACGGGTTCGCCGGCGCGCCACACCGCGCGGACGGTGAAGTCCCGATCCCAGAGGACCAGATCCGCGGGGCCGCCGTCATCCAACGTCCCGAGTTCGGGGTGCCCGACGGCACGCGCGGGTGTCGTTGTCAGCGCGCGTACCGCCTCTGCCAGGGGCACGCCGGAGCGGATGGCGACCCGCAGCGCGCGGTCCGACGTCAGGGTCGATCCGGCAATGGTGTCGCTGCCGCGAAGTCGTGCGATGCCATCACGCACCTCCACGGAGCGTGCCCCGAGGCCCCAGTCTCCGTCGCGGTCGTCCGCGCCCGCCGCGGCCATCGCGTCGGTTATGAGGGCGATCCGTCCGGGCGCCATGCGGAACAGCAGGACCACGACGGCGGGGTCGAGGTGCACCCCGTCGGCGATGGCCTCGAGGGTGACCCGTTCGTCGATCGCGGCGGCCGCAACGGGCCCCGGGTCGCGATGATGCAGGCCCGGCATGGCGTTGAAGGCGTGGGTGAGGATCGTGGCTCCCGCGTCGAACGCGGCACGGGCTGTCGCCAGATCCGCGCCGGTGTGCCCGATCGCGGCCGCCGCGCCGGCCGCGACGATCTGAGTTATCGCCTCGATCGCACCCGGATGCTCCGGCGCGAGCGTCACCTGGCGCACCGTCCCCTCACCCGCGGCGAGCAGCCGCTCGAGGTCGGTGGTGTTCGGTGCCCTCAGCTCAGCGGGGTCGTGCGCGCCGCGGCGGTCGTGGTCGAGGAAGGGGCCCTCGAGGTGGGAGCCGAGGATGCCCGGCTGAGTCTTGCTGAGCCTGGCGATGCGGCGTACGCGCTGTTCGAGGTCGGACACGGGTGCGGTGACGAGCGAGAGCACGGCGCGGGTCGTGCCGTGCGCGGCGTGCGTCGCGAGGGCATGGGCGATCGCGGCATCCGGACCCTCTGCCACATCGGTGCCGCGGGACCCGCCGCGAGCGCCGGCGCGATCGCCGTCGTAGGACGCGCCCCCGCCTCCGTGGACGTGGATGTCGACGAGGCCGGGCGTGAGCACCGCGTCCGGGCCCGCCGTTGCAGCGGCATCCACGATCCGATCGTTGTCGTGCGCCGCGGCACGCCAGGATTCACCCGTGCCCTGCGCTGTGATGAGCCCGCCGTCGACGCGCAGCCAGGCATCCGATTCGTCCCGAACGATGCCGGACGTTGCCCCGCTGCCTGATGTTGCGACCTCGAGTGTGGGAGCCACCAGTCGCGCCGAGTGCACGATGAAGCTCATCGCGCACCACCGATTCCCGCGGCGAGCCAGAGCGGTGCGAGCGCATCGACCCGCTCGCGAAAGGACTCCCATGTGCGCGCCGCCGACATCGCGGGCGGGTTGGACCAGGCGATCTCCGCCGCGGCCGCGATCCGCGGAAAGACGAGGGCGTCAATGTCGGCGAGGGTCTCGACGGTCTCGGTCCAGAGGGCCGCCTCGACCCCCAGGATGTCGTGCTCGGTGAGACCCTCGACCACGGCGAGCGGCTCCCAGTCGTAGGCGCGGCGGAGGCTCGTGGGCCCGTTTGCCCAGGTGAGCCCCAGGGCGCTCTCGGCGTCGGGCTTCATGTCGAGGTACGCCGCGTCCGCGGGGGACAGGATGACTCGGCCACCGTTCCGGACGAACGCACGCGCGAGGTCGTCGTGGCCATCCTGCGGGGCGACGAAGCCCCAGTACTGCCCGACCGTGCCCGCCGGAAGCTCGGCGACCGCCCCGGCCTCCTGCCAGGTGATCGGGATCTTGCCGACCTCGCGGACGACGTGGGCTGCGCGGCTGACGAAGGCGGCGAAGTCCGCGGGCGCCGTGCCGAGGGCCTCATCGCCCCCGATGTGCAGGTACCGCCCGGGCGTCACCTCGGCGAGTTCGCGGACCACATCGTGCACGAATCGGTCGACCGTCTCGTCACCGATCCGCAGGGACGAGAACCCCACCGCCCACCCGGTGAACGGCACGCCCGACTCGGGCAGCTGCTGGCCGAGCTCGGCGACCTGCGCGCGCAGTGCGTCGGAGATGACCGGGGCCTCGACCAGCTCGGGGTAGGCGATGCCGACCGCGTGCGTGTGGCCGGGCATGTCGATCTCGGGCACGACGGTCATGTGTCGGGTCTCTGCGTACTCGACGATGCGCCGGTAGTCGGCCTTGCTATAGAAGCTCGCGGATGCCTCGGGCCCCGTCAGCCGGGGCCAGGTGTCGATCTGCAGGCGCCACCCCTGGTCGTCGCTGAGGTGCAGGTGCAGGTGGTTGAGCTTCAGGCTTGCGGCTCGGTCGATGACGGCGCACACGTCCTCGACCGAGAAGAAGTGCCGCGCGACATCGAGCATCATGCCGCGATAGGCGAAGCGCGGGGTGTCCTCGATCGTCAGGTGGGGAAGGTGCCAGGTGCCGCCGTCGGTGCCGGCCTCGATCGCCTGGACGAGTGTTTGCGCCCCGTAGAACAGGCCGGTGGTTGTTGCGGCGACGATTTCCGCATCGGAGGCATCCGTCCGCAGTGTGTAGGCCTCCGCCGTAAGCCCGACGTTCGGGTCGAGGCGCAGCCGGATCGCCCCGGGGTGGGGCGCGGATGCATCGGTCGTCTGAACCGTCGAGGTCAGGCCGGTGCGCACCGTGATGGAACGTGCCAACTCTCGCGCCTCGTGTGACGCCCCCGGGTCGGCGAGGACGACGAGCCCCCCGGCGAGCGAAAGCGCCCCGTCGCTGGGCTCGACGCGTGCCGGGTAGGGGATCATGTAAGGAAACCTAACAAACCCCGGGTCCGGCCGCTACGGCGCGGTTTTCGTGGCCGACATCGGAGGACATCCGGAGAGAGCGGATGTCGGAGCATCCGGTAGACTCGCCATGTCGCGACTGGCGTTCGGGTGGGTGACCACCGGGGAGCGACTGACTACGGCATTCGACCGCTCGCCTGGGCCGATGCGGAATTTCTGCCGATGCCGTCGTCCTGGAGGTTGCAATGACCGATCCGCTCTTCAACGCCCCGCTCTCCGAAGTCGATCCCGAGATCGCACAGGTTCTGCAACGCGAACTCGACCGCCAGCGCGGTTACCTCGAGATGATCGCATCCGAGAACTTCGTGCCGGTTTCGGTGCTCGAGTCGCAGGGTTCGGTGCTGACGAACAAGTACGCCGAGGGATACCCCGGCCGTCGCTACTACGGCGGATGCGAAGAGGTCGACGTGGCCGAAGAGCTCGCGATCGAGCGGGCCAAGAGCTTGTTCGGTGCCGGCTTTGCGAACGTCCAGCCGCACTCCGGCGCGACCGCCAATGCCGCCGTGCTGCACGCCATCGCTCGCCCGGGCGACACGCTGCTCGGACTGTCGCTCGACCACGGTGGGCACCTAACGCACGGCATGAAGATCAACTTCTCCGGCCGCCTCTTCAACATCGTCGCGTACGGCGTCGACGCCGAGACATCCCTCATCGACATGGACGAAGTGCGTGCGCTCGCCGTCGAACACAAGCCGAAGGTCATCATCGCCGGGTGGTCGGCGTACCCCCGTCAGCTCGACTTCGCCCGCTTCCGTGCGATCGCCGACGAGGTCGGTGCCTATCTGTGGGTCGATATGGCGCACTTCGCGGGACTCGTCGCCGCAGGGCTTCACCCCTCGCCGTTCCCGCACGCGCACGTCGTGTCGTCGACGGTGCACAAAACGATCGGCGGACCGCGCTCGGGATTCATCCTGACCAACGACGCCGACCTGGCCAAGAAGATCAACACCGCGGTGTTCCCGGGGCAGCAGGGCGGCCCGCTCATGCACGTGATCGCGGCGAAGGCGACCGCGTTCAAGCTCGCGGCGACCCCGGCGTTCCGCGATCGTCAGGAGCGGACGCTCCGCGGCGCGCACATCCTCGCCGAACGCCTGACGCAGCCGGATGTCACGGCCGCCGGAATCGGCGTGCGGTCGGGCGGAACCGACGTGCACCTCGTGCTCGTCGACCTGCGCGATGCCCAGATCGACGGGCAGCAGGCCGAAGATCTGCTGCACGACATCCACATCACGGTCAACCGCAACTCGGTTCCGAACGACCCGCGTCCGCCGATGGTGACGTCGGGGCTCCGCATCGGCACGCCCGCTCTCGCGACGCGCGGTTTCGGCGACGTGGAGTTCACCGAGGTCGCCGACATCATCGCGCTCGCGCTGCTGCCGGATGCCGACGTCGAGGCGCTGCGTGCCCGCGTCGCCGCGCTCACGGCCGCGTTCCCGCTGTACCCGGGGCTCGGGCAGTAGCGCTCGCGCCTCAAGCACCTCTTCTGCGGGTCCGCCCTCGATCGTGTTCGTTATTCAGTCTGCTCGGAGGTGCCACCGGGCGCTGCTCGCGTGATTCCGCGGGTGGGGTGGGGTGGCGCCACGGATGGACTGAATTGTGAACCTATCGGCGGGCGACCAGCGTCGGTAGAGTAACTATCGACATAGGTATTTCGGCCGGGCTGGGAACAGATCCGGGCGACACAGCGCAGTCCCGCAGCGAAGAAGCGCGGACGACCGACGACGGGAGAGATCATGACGGCGAAGAAGCTGGACGGTAAGGCAACGGCAGAGGCGATCAAGGCCGAGCTGACCGAGCGCGTGGCGGCACTCAAGGCGCGGGGCGTTACCCCCGGAATCGCCACCGTGCTGGTAGGGGCCGACCCCGGGTCGCAGCTCTATGTCGGCATGAAGCACCGTCAGTCCGAGGCGATCGGTATGAACTCGATCCAGATCGAGCTGCCCGCCGACGCGACGCAGCAGGACGTCGAGAAGGTCATCGACGACCTCAACGCCGACCCGGCGTGCCACGGCTACATCGTGCAGTTGCCGCTGCCGAAGCACATCGACACCGACGCGATCCTCGAGCGGATCGATCCGGACAAGGATGCCGACGGGCTCCACCCGACGAACCTCGGGCGTCTCGTGCTCAACGTCAACAGCGAGATCACGTCGCCCCTGCCCTGCACCCCGCGTGCCGTCATCGAGCTGCTGCAGCGGAGCGGCTACGACCTGGCAGGCAAGCATGTCGTCGTGGTCGGCCGCGGTGTCACGATCGGGCGCTCCATCGGGCTGTTGCTGACGCGCCGCGAGGTCAACGCCACCGTGACCCTGACGCACACCGGAACCCCCGACATCCCCTCGTTCATTCGCCAGGCGGACGTCGTCGTCGCTGCCGCGGGGGTCAAACACCTCGTGCGCGCTGAGGACGTCAAGCCGGGCGCCGCGGTGCTCGACGTGGGTGTCACCCGTGGTGAGCCCGACCCCGACACGGGCAAGTCCCGTGTCTACGGGGATGTCGACCCGGGTGTCGCGGAGGTCGCCGGATGGCTCTCGCCCAACCCGGGCGGCGTCGGACCCATGACCGTCGCTCTGCTCATGACGAACGTCGTCGAGGCCGCCGAGCGTTCGGTCGCCTGACCACTCGCCGGTCGCTGAGCCTGTCGAAGCGACCCGCCAGGCCCGAGGTCAGCCGAGCTCGTCGAGCATGCGGCGCTGCTCGTCCGTCAGGCCGTCCTTCGCTTCTTGGCGAGCGGATGCGTCGGCGCCCGGTGTCGTAGAGCGCGGTGTGCCCGAGGCATCCGTCGTCCCTGCCTTCGGCGTGCGCCCGAGCTTCGCGGACGCAGAGTCGTACACGCGCCCGGCGTGCGCCTCGACGCGGTCATCGATCGCGTCGTAGATCGCCCACGCGATCAGCAGCGCGATCGGCGGCAGGACCCAGCCCCAGAACCACCCGTCCACGCGCACCGACGTCAGCACGACCACCAGCACCCACACGATCGCCGCGACGAGCAGCACGAGCACGTACTGCGTCAGCTTCTCGCCGATCTTGGTGCGCTGGTGCGCCGAGCGCGCCGCCATGCCCCGGAACCACCGCGTGATGAACGGTTTGATCCACAGCGTCGCGGCAGTCAGCACGATCGCGGCCCAGAATGCAGCCCAGCCGACCGACACCGACGCGAGCAGCAGCCCGATCAGCCAGAGCACGACGAGGTTGAAGAGGTACAGCGAGACGAACCGCACGATCCACTTGCGCATGCGTCCAGCGTGCCACGCGTGCGCCCGCGTATCGAGAGCCCGCGCTCAGCCCAGGCGCACCAGCGCGGTCACATCGTCGTTCGGCAGTTCATCGACGACGGCCGTGACCTCGAGCGAGTGGAAGTCGACGCCACCGCGCTGCGTCGTCAAGAACGCGGTGTCGGATGCGTCGCGCCCGGTCGCGATCCGCACCATCGTGCTGCGGGGTGCGAGGGTCGTGGCGTCGACGACATGCCAGGCGCCGTCGACGTAGGCCTCGGCGACGGCGTGGAAGTCCATGGGTGCGAGGCCCGGGGCATAGACCGAAACGAGGCGCGCGGGTACATTTCGTGCCCGCAGCAGTGCGACGCAGAGGTGCGCGTAGTCGCGGCAGACGCCCTGGCGTGCGAGAAAGGTGCGCACGGCGCCGTCGGTCGGCAGGCTCGATCCGCTGACGTACCAGAGGCGCGTGCCCACCCACGAGCTGACCGCGTCGAGCAGGTCGACGCCCTCGAGACCCTGGAACTCCGCGGCCGCGGTCGGCGCGAGCGAGTCGGACTCGCAGTAGCGGCTGGGGCGGAGG
>NZ_HG779704.1:0-5555 GCF_000582705.2 Microbacterium sp. C448 | reverse complement strand
GCCCTGCTCGAAGCGCGCAAAATCGGATGGGCCGCCTCGGGCCGCAACGGGGGGTTCTGCGAGGCGAGCCTGACGCACGGCCGCGAGAACGGGCTCGCACGCTGGCCCGACCAGCTCGACGAACTCGAACGCCTGGGACTCGCGAACCTCGATGCGATCGGATCCGACCTCGAAGAATGGGGAGTCGACGCCGAATTCGAACGGGTCGGCTCGATGGGCGTAGCGGTCGAAGAGCACCAGCTCGACTGGCTGGACGACTGGGTCGTCGATGCCGCCTCGCGGGGTGAGGGTGAACACGTCGTACGGCTGAACGAGGCGCAGGTCCGCGCATCCGTCAACTCCCCGACGTACCTCGGCGGTGTGTGGGAGAAGCACTCGACCGCGCTGGTTCATCCCGGCAAGCTTGCGTCCGAACTCGCGCGCGTCGCGAGCGAGCAGGGCATCGAGATCTTCGAGAACTCGCTCGTGAAGCGGATCGACGACGCGGATGCCGACGGCAACGTCCGCCTCATCACCGCTTCGGGAGCTATCAGCGCACCCCGGATCGTGCTCGGGACGAACGTGTTCCCCGCGCTCCTGAAGCGCAATCGGCTGATGACCGTGCCGGTCTATGACTACGTGCTCATGACCGAGCCGCTGACGACCGAGCAGTTGGCCGCCATCGGGTGGGGTGACCGCCAAGGGCTCAGCGACCTCGCGAACCAGTTCCACTACTACCGGCTGAGCGCCGACAACCGCATCCTGTTCGGCGGCTATGACGCCGTCTATCACTACGGCCGAGCGGTTCGCCCGGCGTACGAGAACCGGCCGACGAGCTACGAGACCCTCGCCAGCCACTTCTTCACGACATTCCCGCAGCTGGATGGTCTGAAGTTCAGCCACAAGTGGGCGGGCGCGATCGACACGTCGACCCAGTTCTGCGCCTTCTACGGGACGGCCCGCGAGGGACGGATCGCCTACGCGGCGGGGTTCACGGGGCTGGGCGTGGGGGCATCGCGCTTCGCCGGCGAGGTCATGCTCGACCTTCTGGAGGGCGCCGACACCGAACGGACGCGCCTCGACATGGTGCAAAAGCGCCCCCTGCCGTTCCCACCCGAGCCCGCCGCGGCGATCGGCATCAACATGACGCGTTGGTCGCTCGACCGTGCGGACCACAACGAAGGCCGCCGCAACGTGCTGCTGAGAACCCTCGACGCGCTCGGTCTGGGATTCGACTCGTGACGGAGGCGCGCGATTCCGGGCGGCTCGCCGCGGGAACGGCGACGGATGCCTCGCTGCTGCCTGTTGCCTTCGACCTCCTCGACGCGGCGAAGGTCATCACGGGCACTCCCGCTACGCGCTACCTGGCCCTCGACACCACGGCCGAGCGCGAGGTCGGAGTGTGGGAGCACACGGTCGGCGTCTCGCGCGATATCGAGGCCGATGAGGTGTTCGTGGTGTTGGCCGGCGACGCCACCCTGGAGTTCATCGAGCCCGCGCTGGCGCCGATCGAGCTGCGCCCCGGCGTCGTCGTCCGTCTCGAAGACGGCATGAGCACGATCTGGACGGTTCGCGACACCCTCCGCAAAGTCCTCGTCGCTCCCTGACTTCCTCCCCCAGCCCGACCCGACAGGAACACCATGACCGCTACCCCCGACCCCGCTGCCGATGCCCGCGTCCGCGCGGATGACCGCGGCCACGTCTTTCACTCCTGGAGCGCCCAGGCGCTGATCGACCCCCTCCCGGTCGCGGGCGGGTCGGGCGCCACTTTCTGGGACTACGCGGGCAACAGCTATCTCGACTTCTCGTCGCAGTTGGTCAACCTCAACCTCGGCCACCAGCATCCGGATCTCGTCGCGGCGATCCAGGAGCAGGCGGGGCGTCTCGCGACGATCCAGCCCTCGATGGCGAACGACGTGCGCGGCGACCTGGCGCGCCGGATCGCCGAGGTCGCGCCCGACGGCATGAACAAGGTGTTCTTTACCAACGGCGGTGCCGACGCGAACGAGAACGCCGTGCGGATGGCGCGCCTGGTCACGGGCAAGCGCAAGGTGCTGTCGATGTATCGCAGCTACCACGGCAACACCTCGACCGCCATCACGCTGACCGGAGACCCGCGCCGCTGGGCGAACGAGCCGGCGGATGGATCGGTGGCGCACTTCTTCGGCCCCTACGCCTATCGCTCGCCGTTCCATTCCTCGTCGCCCGAGGAGGAATCGCAGCGCGCGCTCGAGCACCTCGAGCAGGTGATCGTTCTCGAGGGCGCATCGACGATCGGGGCGATCATCCTCGAGACGGTCGTCGGCACCAACGGCGTGCTCATCCCGCCCCCGGGGTACCTCGCGGGCGTGCGGGCGCTGTGCGATAGGTACGACATCGTCTTGATCGCCGACGAGGTGATGGTCGGCTTCGGTCGGGTCGGCGAGTGGTTCGCGTTCCAGGCGTTCGACGTCGTGCCCGACCTCATCACCTTCGCCAAGGGGATCAATTCGGGCTACGTCCCGCTCGGCGGCGTCGTGATCTCGGACCGCATCGCGAAGCACTTCGACACCGTGGCGTTCCCCGGCGGACTGACCTACTCGGGGCATCCGCTGGCCTGCGCCGCGGGCGTCGCGACATTCGAGGTCTTCGAGCGCGACGGGATCCTCGAGCGCGTCCGAGACCTCGGCGAGCGTGTCGTCGGACCGCGGCTGCGCGCCATCGCCGACCGGCACCCGTCGGTGGGCGAGGTGCGCGGGCTCGGTTTGTTCTGGGCGATCGAGCTCGTGAAGGACCCTGCGACGCGCGAGCCGCTCGTGCCGTTCAACGCGAGCGGGACGGATGCTGCACCGATGGGTGCCCTCGCCGCCGCGTGCAAGAGCGCAGGGCTCTGGCCGTTCACGCACTTCAACCGCATGCACGTGGCGCCGCCGCTCGTGATCTCGGAGGCGGACCTGAACCGTGGACTCGACATCATCGACGGGGCGCTCGACGTTGCAGACGAGTATGTGAGCTGATTCGCGCGCCGGCTGAATCGCGCGTCGGATGCGTGTCTACTTCGAGGGCAGTCCGCGACGCTCCAGCGCCGAGCGGAGCTTCTCTCGACCGCGCAGGGTCGCGGCGCTGCGGATGCGCCCGAGAATCGTGCCGATCCATCCGTGCGACATGCCCTGGCCCGCGTAGTACGTGCGGACCGCGTCGTCGTAGGCCACGATCGCCGCGTCGGGCGCCGGTCGATACGTCTCGCGGTGACGCACGACGTCCTGCGGCAATCGCGGCTTGATGCCTGCTCGGTCTGCGGGATCGGGATGCCCGAGCGCGATCCCCATCACGGGGAATGCGCTCGGTGGCAGCTCGAGCAGATCTGCCAGTTCTTCGGGTCGGTTCCGCACGGCGCCGACGTAGACCGCGCCGAGTCCGAGCGACTCCGCCGCGATGGTCGCGTTCTGCGCAGCCAGGGCCGCGTCGATGAATCCGACGAGCGTGCTCTCGATGTACTCGACGCCCTCCGCCGTCTCTCCGCGATGCTCGGCGACACCGCGGTGCCGCGACCAGTCGGCGACGAAGATCAAGAAGACCGGTGCTCGGCGGATGAACGCCTGGTCGCCTGCCAGCACCGAGATCGCGGCCTTGTGTTCGGGATCGCGGACTTCGATGACCGACCACGCCTGCATGTTCGAGCTCGTCGCCGCGGACTGCGCGGCCGACACGATGAGGGTGACGGTGTCGTCGTCGATCCCCTCATCCGTGAAGCTCCGCACCGAACGGTGTCGCTGCAGCAGGGCTATGACGTCGTTGGCGGAAGCGATGGATGCGGGGGCTGCGCCGCCGTAGCGCTGGTCGAGCACGCTGTGATTCACGGCGTCGGGCAGGCTGCCGGGCACGCCGTCGCTCGTGCCGTCAGACATCCTGATCATCCCGCCGCCGCGAGCGCCTGCTCGAGGTCGGCCAGCAGGTCGTCGCGGCTCTCGATGCCGACCGACAGACGCACGACCTCTTCGGGCACGGCGAGTTCGGTGCCACGGACGGATGCGTGGGTCATCGCATCTGGATAGTTCAGCAGCGATTCGACTCCACCGAGCGACTCGGCCAGCGTGAACAGGCGCGTGGATTCGGCGAAACGGCGGGCGGTCGCGGCATCCGGCAGCGCCAGCGAGACGATGCCGCCGAACGCCGACATCTGTGCTGCCGCCAGCTCGTGCCCGGGGTGGGATTCCAGGCCCGGGTAGTAGACGCGGGCAACGCCGGGGTGGGCGTCGAGGAAGCGTGCCACGGCGTCACCGTTCTCACTGTGCCGCTGCATCCGCACGCCAAGCGTCTTGATCCCGCGGGTCGTGAGCCAGGCGTCGAGGGGTCCCGAGACCGCACCGGCCGCGAACTGCAGAAAGCGTGCCTGCTCGGCGAGAGCGTCGTCGTTCATCACGAGCGCGCCACCCACGACATCCGAGTGCCCGCCGAGGTACTTCGTGGTGGAGTGCACGACGACGTCGGCACCGAGCGAGAGCGGCCGCTGCAGTGCGGGCGACGCGAACGTGTTGTCGACGACGACGACCGCACCGGCGGCGTGCCCGAGGCGCGCGAGGCCGGCGATGTCGGTGATGCGCAGAAGCGGGTTGCTCGGGGTCTCGACCCAGACCATCCGCGCGGGGCGTTCTTCGAGGGCTGCGGCGACCTGGTCGAGGTCACTCATGTCGACGACCCGCAGCCCTACGCCCCACGGCGCGAGCACGCGGGCGATCAGGCGGTAGGTGCCGCCGTAGACGTCGTTGCCGAGCAACACCTCGTCGCCGGGCTTCAGGACGGAGCGCAGCAGAGCGTCTTCGGCGGCGAGTCCGGATGCGAACGACAGACCGTGCTGTCCGCCCTCAATCGCGGCGAGCTGGGTTTCGAGCGCCGTGCGCGTCGGGTTACCGCTGCGGCCGTATTCGTAGCCACCGCGGAGTCCGCCGATGCCGTCCTGCGCGTAAGTGGTCGAGAAGTGCACCGGCGGGATGACGGCGCCCGTGGCGGGATCGAACTCTTGGCCGGCGTGGATGGCGAGGCTGTCGAAACCCGCGAAATCTGACGTGCTCATCGGATGCCTCCTGCGGCGTTGTCTGCGGTGTTCGTTGCGGATGCGGCGGATGCCTGGGGTGGATCGACCGCTGGATCGACCGCTGGTTCCACCGAGAAGCCGTTGTCGGTCATCCAGCCGTCGTCGAAGATCTTGCCGAGGTACCCGCGGCCGTGATCGGGCAGGAGCACGACGACGACGTCGTCGGGTCCGAGTTCGCGGGCCGTGCTCAGTGCGCCGACCACCGCCATCCCGCTCGATCCGCCGACGAGCAATCCTTCTTCCCGCGCGAGGCGGCGGGTCATCGCGAACGAGTCGGCGTCCGAGACGCGCTGCCACTCGTGCACGACGGAAGGATCGAACGTTTCGGGCCAGAAGTCTTCGCCGACGCCCTCGACCTTGTAACCGTGGATGTCTGAGCTGGAGTAGATGGAGCCGATGGGGTCGACACCGATGATCCGGGTGGTGCCGTCCGAGACCTCGCGCAGGTAGCGGCCCGTGCCGGTGATCGTGCCGCCGGTGCCGACGCCCGCCACGAAGTGGG
>NZ_HG779703.1:0-4281 GCF_000582705.2 Microbacterium sp. C448 | reverse complement strand
TATTGCCTTGGGCCGATACCATCCGCGCGTCATCAACCTGTACGCTTTGACGCCACGGCTTTGTGCAATGCCCACACTCTTTTGACCTGACTTTCGCTGCACCTGGCCAGTTTCGCCGTTTCCGCGATGCTATGCCCAGCAGTGCGCAGCGCAATGATCCGATCATGCGCCAGTGTGTCGGCCTTACGGCCGGTGTAGCGGCCGGCCTGCTTGGCCAGCTCCACGCCTTGCCGCTGACGCTCGCGCCGATCCTCGTAGTCATCGCGTGCGATCTGCAACGCCAGCTTCAAAAGCATGTCCTGGACGGATTCCAGAACAACCTTGGCCACGCCCTTCGCCTCGGCGGCCAGCTCCGTCAAATCCACCACACCAGGCACGGCTAGCCTGGCGCCCTTGGCCCGGATCGAGGCCACCAGGCGTTCGGCCTCGGCCAGCGGCAAGCGGCTGATTCGGTCGATCTTCTCCGCAACCACGACTTCACCAGGTTGCAGGTCGGCAATCAGGCGCAGCAGCTCGGCGCGATCGGCGCGTGCGCCGCTGGCTTTCTCGCGGTAGATGCCGGCGACGTAAAAGCCGGCCGCCTTCGTGCTCTCCACGATGGCATCCTGCCGGCTTAGGTCTTGTTCCTCCGTGCTCACGCGCAGGTAGATGCGTGCGACTTTCATGCGGGCCTCCTGGTCATTTTGGGTATAGGGAAAATGACCATTGTTTCACGCCTAGCCAAAAAGGGAAGGTTCCCGGTTCAAATGTCGTTTTCAGAAGACGGCTGCACTGAACGTCAGAAGCCGACTGCACTATAGCAGCGGAGGGGTTGGATCCATCAGGCAACGACGGGCTGCTGCCGGCCATCAGCGGACGCAGGGAGGACTTTCCGCAACCGGCCGTTCGATGCGGCACCGATGGCCTTCGCGCAGGGGTAGTGAATCCGCCAGGATTGACTTGCGCTGCCCTACCTCTCACTAGTGAGGGGCGGCAGCGCATCAAGCGGTGAGCGCACTCCGGCACCGCCAACTTTCAGCACATGCGTGTAAATCATCGTCGTAGAGACGTCGGAATGGCCGAGCAGATCCTGCACGGTTCGAATGTCGTAACCGCTGCGGAGCAAGGCCGTCGCGAACGAGTGGCGGAGGGTGTGCGGTGTGGCGGGCTTCGTGATGCCTGCTTGTTCTACGGCACGTTTGAAGGCGCGCTGAAAGGTCTGGTCATACATGTGATGGCGACGCACGACACCGCTCCGTGGATCGGTCGAATGCGTGTGCTGCGCAAAAACCCAGAACCACGGCCAGGAATGCCCGGCGCGCGGATACTTCCGCTCAAGGGCGTCGGGAAGCGCAACGCCGCTGCGGCCCTCGGCCTGGTCCTTCAGCCACCATGCCCGTGCACGCGACAGCTGCTCGCGCAGGCTGGGTGCCAAGCTCTCGGGTAACATCAAGGCCCGATCCTTGGAGCCCTTGCCCTCCCGCACGATGATCGTGCCGTGATCGAAATCCAGATCCTTGACCCGCAGTTGCAAACCCTCACTGATCCGCATGCCCGTTCCATACAGAAGCTGGGCGAACAAACGATGCTCGCCTTCCAGAAAACCGAGGATGCGAACCACTTCATCCGGGGTCAGCACCACCGGCAAGCGCCGCGACGGCCGAGGTCTTCCGATCTCCTGAAGCCAGGGCAGATCCGTGCACAGCACCTTGCCGTAGAAGAACAGCAAGGCCGCCAATGCCTGACGATGCGTGGAGACCGAAACCTTGCGCTCGTTCGCCAGCCAGGACAGAAATGCCTCGACTTCGCTGCTGCCCAAGGTTGCCGGGTGACGCACACCGTGGAAACGGATGAAGGCACGAACCCAGTGGACATAAGCCTGTTCGGTTCGTAAGCTGTAATGCAAGTAGCGTATGCGCTCACGCAACTGGTCCAGAACCTTGACCGAACGCAGCGGTGGTAACGGCGCAGTGGCGGTTTTCATGGCTTGTTATGACTGTTTTTTTGTACAGTCTATGCCTCGGGCATCCAAGCAGCAAGCGCGTTACGCCGTGGGTCGATGTTTGATGTTATGGAGCAGCAACGATGTTACGCAGCAGGGCAGTCGCCCTAAAACAAAGTTAGATGCACTAAGCACATAATTGCTCACAGCCAAACTATCAGGTCAAGTCTGCTTTTATTATTTTTAAGCGTGCATAATAAGCCCTACACAAATTGGGAGATATATCATGAAAGGCTGGCTTTTTCTTGTTATCGCAATAGTTGGCGAAGTAATCGCAACATCCGCATTAAAATCTAGCGAGGGCTTTACTAAGCTTGCCCCTTCCGCCGTTGTCATAATCGGTTATGGCATCGCATTTTATTTTCTTTCTCTGGTTCTGAAATCCATCCCTGTCGGTGTTGCTTATGCAGTCTGGTCGGGACTCGGCGTCGTCATAATTACAGCCATTGCCTGGTTGCTTCATGGGCAAAAGCTTGATGCGTGGGGCTTTGTAGGTATGGGGCTCATAATTGCTGCCTTTTTGCTCGCCCGATCCCCATCGTGGAAGTCGCTGCGGAGGCCGACGCCATGGTGACGGTGTTCGGCATTCTGAATCTCACCGAGGACTCCTTCTTCGATGAGAGCCGGCGGCTAGACCCCGCCGGCGCTGTCACCGCGGCGATCGAAATGCTGCGAGTCGGATCAGACGTCGTGGATGTCGGACCGGCCGCCAGCCATCCGGACGCGAGGCCTGTATCGCCGGCCGATGAGATCAGACGTATTGCGCCGCTCTTAGACGCCCTGTCCGATCAGATGCACCGTGTTTCAATCGACAGCTTCCAACCGGAAACCCAGCGCTATGCGCTCAAGCGCGGCGTGGGCTACCTGAACGATATCCAAGGATTTCCTGACCCTGCGCTCTATCCCGATATTGCTGAGGCGGACTGCAGGCTGGTGGTTATGCACTCAGCGCAGCGGGATGGCATCGCCACCCGCACCGGTCACCTTCGACCCGAAGACGCGCTCGACGAGATTGTGCGGTTCTTCGAGGCGCGGGTTTCCGCCTTGCGACGGAGCGGGGTCGCTGCCGACCGGCTCATCCTCGATCCGGGGATGGGATTTTTCTTGAGCCCCGCACCGGAAACATCGCTGCACGTGCTGTCGAACCTTCAAAAGCTGAAGTCGGCGTTGGGGCTTCCGCTATTGGTCTCGGTGTCGCGGAAATCCTTCTTGGGCGCCACCGTTGGCCTTCCTGTAAAGGATCTGGGTCCAGCGAGCCTTGCGGCGGAACTTCACGCGATCGGCAATGGCGCTGACTACGTCCGCACCCACGCGCCTGGAGATCTGCGAAGCGCAATCACCTTCTCGGAAACCCTCGCGAAATTTCGCAGTCGCGACGCCAGAGACCGAGGGTTAGATCATGCCTAGCATTCACCTTCCGGCCGCCCGCTAGCGGACCCTGGTCAGGTTCCGCGAAGGTGGGCGCAGACATGCTGGGCTCGTCAGGATCAAACTGCACTATGAGGCGGCGGTTCATACCGCGCCAGGGGAGCGAATGGACAGCGAGGAGCCTCCGAACGTTCGGGTCGCCTGCTCGGGTGATATCGACGAGGTTGTGCGGCTGATGCACGACGCTGCGGCGTGGATGTCCGCCAAGGGAACGCCCGCCTGGGACGTCGCGCGGATCGACCGGACATTCGCGGAGACCTTCGTCCTGAGATCCGAGCTCCTAGTCGCGAGTTGCAGCGACGGCATCGTCGGCTGTTGCACCTTGTCGGCCGAGGATCCCGAGTTCTGGCCCGACGCCCTCAAGGGGGAGGCCGCATATCTGCACAAGCTCGCGGTGCGACGGACACATGCGGGCCGGGGTGTCAGCTCCGCGCTGATCGAGGCTTGCCGCCATGCCGCGCGAACGCAGGGGTGCGCCAAGCTGCGGCTCGACTGCCACCCGAACCTGCGTGGCCTATACGAGCGGCTCGGATTCACCCACGTCGACACTTTCAATCCCGGCTGGGATCCAACCTTCATCGCAGAACGCCTAGAACTCGAAATCTAACGTCCGTTCGGGCATCGAGGTCCATGTCGGGGTGGGACGGGCCCGTGGCTTCAAGATCACTTGCAGTCCGACCGCGATGTCTTGGTTGCGCGAGAGGTTGTCGATATCTGTTGATTTGCACCCAAATTTGACCCGGGATTTGCATTGAATTTTGACCCACCCCTTGTTGTCAGAATTATGTCTCGATTTTCAGTTTGCGGGTCTGTTTTTCCTCCTGCTTATTCTGAGTTGAACTGGCTCTTCGCAATTGAGGGTGTAGTCGGCG